>DATFUQ010000223.1:0-2055 GCA_035260745.1 Lacunisphaera sp.
CAATTCCACACCAATTCCAACGGCCTCGGCGCGCGTCACAATGCCGACCAATGCTTCATTTGCCATGCCCAACCGACCTTAGGCGGGTCCGGCGGATTCATCGTCCCCAATCCGGCCAGGGAACGCCGATGCTGCCAGAAAACCCGCTGTTCCGGTTGGTGCCTCTTCGCTTCGGCAAGCAGAACGTGGTGCCCACATTCGAACAGCAGTACGGCCCGATCCGGGAAGTCCACTTCAAATTCAAGCCTGACGGCACGCGCGACGGCGGCGTGCATCAGCTTTGGGTGGTGACGGGCATCACAACGGATCCGACGCTTACTAGCTGCTCCTTAACGCAGCCCGATTTCGCGTCCCAACTCAAGGCGGGCAACTTGTCGTTCCGGATCCCGCTGCAGATGCTTGGGCTGGGCCTGATCGATTCCATTCAGGATCGCGAAATTTTGGGCCACTTCAGTGCGACCGCGAGCCAGCGGGCGGCACTTGGCATTGCCGGCCATCCCAACCGCAGCGGCAATGACGGCACCATCACCCGCTTTGGGTGGAAGGCGCAGAACAAGTCGCTGACCATGTTTGCGGCCGAGGCCTACAACGTCGAAATGGGCATCACCAACGAGCTGTTTCCAACCGCAACCGAAGAAGACCCTGGTTGCCAGGGCCCCGATAAGCCGGAGCCGAAACGACGTCACCCGCACTCAAAACGACGATGTCGGGCCTCCGGCCAATCAGAGCTTCTTCAATCCGGTCCACATTCTGGCGGACTGGATGCAGTTCACGCTGCTGATGCGGTTCACCGATGGCCCGCAGCCTGATCCGAACCCGAGCGCGAGTGCGCAACGCGGTCGAACTGTGTTCAGCGCCATCGGCTGCGCCCTCTGCCATACGCCGCAGATGCAGACCGCGCCAGTGATGAACAGTGCGGTGCTGCAAAACCGGCCGGTGAACCTGTTCTCCGACCTGCTCCTGCACCACATGGGCCCGGGCCTCGCGGACAACATCATCCAGGGCCAATCCGGGCCGGGTGAATTCCGCACCACGCCGCTGTGGGGCGTCGGCCAGCGGTTGTTCTTCCTCCATGACGGGCGGACCAGCGACCTGCTCCAGGCCATCATCGCGCATGCCTCACCCGCGGCCAGCGCGACCGATGCGACCGCTACGACGACCGCGTCCCCCGCGTATCCGGCGTCCGAGGCGAATGCCGTGGTGCGGAAATTCCTCGGCCTCTCGAAAAACGACCAGCAGGCCGTTCTCGACTTCCTGCGGTCGCTGTGAAGCGATGACATGCCCGCGGCCCAGTCGATCGCTTCAGCTATTCTGAAGGAATGAAAGGTCCGCCAACATTGCCTGCAGTAGGGGCGACCCTTGTGGTCGCCCCGGTTCGCGCACCGCATCCGCCGGCAAGAGGGCGATCACAAGGGTCGCCCCTACATCCCAACCCCTGCGGCCTTGAAGATGTCGCGCGAGGCGGGGCGTGCCAGGTAGGCGAGCAGCGCCTGAGCGGTCACCGCAGCGGCACTCGTGGCCGGGATATAGGCAGAATATTCGTTGACGAATTCGATCTCCTTCGGCAATGCGCCGACGACTCTCACCTCCTTGACGGGAACGAATTCGCTGGTGAATCCGATGCCGATCTCGGCGTCGCCCTTGACGACGGCGGCGACGACCTCGCGGCCGGTGTTGAACTTGAGAGATTTCCCTTTGATGGCGTCCGCGATACCCAGCCGGTCGAGCATGCCGGCGACAAAAACCGCGGCGGTGCCGCCGCCCGCCGGGTCCGTGTAGGAAATCGACTTCGCGGCGAGCAGGGTTTTCTTGAAGGCATCCGCGGTCGAGATATCCGGCGCCGACATGCCATTGCGCACCGCCACGCCGATTTCGGCGCGGCCGACCACCGCACGGCTTCCGGCGCGCGCGGTGCCGTCCTTCTCGGCCGCCGCCACCAGGGCGGTCGAGAGGATCACCAGGTCGGCATTAGCACCGGCCTTGAGCTTGCCCTGAATCGCCCCGACTGATCCAAAGGTCGCGGCGACCTTGTTGCCGGTATCGTGCTCGAAGGCG
>DATFUQ010000224.1:0-5368 GCA_035260745.1 Lacunisphaera sp.
CGCTGTAGTTCTTGGTATCGGCATTGATCTGGTTGCCATGGCGGAAGCGCTCCGTGCCGAGCACGACGACGCCGTTGGTGATGGTCGCACCCGCCTGATTGGTGCCCGTGACACCGAAGATGTCGATTTCAGGGGCGGTGACGGCGGTCGGAGTGTATTGGTCCTGCTTCACATGGGACCATTTGAGGTCGGTCTTCAGGTCGGAGCTCCACTGGCTGAAGAGCTCGGCGGACAGGCTCTTCTCCTTGCGGGTCTGGGCATAGAAGTGCGAATCATAGGAAGTGGCGGCACCGCCGACCAGGTTGGCGAAGGCGCCGTTATTGTTCAGGCCGCTGCCGAAGGAGGTGGTGGTGAAGGAACCGAATTGCGGCACCTGGCCCTCGGTGGTGGTGTAGCGGGTCGAGAGGCGGTGATTGCGGTTGATCTGCCAGTCGAGCTTGAGCTGCTTCTTTTCGTCATTGGCCACGCTGTTCGCGTTACCACCCAAGTGACCGTAATTGACCTTGGTGATGGCGGCGACGCGGGCGTCGATGGTTGCAAGATCGGCCGCGCTGACGCCGGGCAGACCGGCGGAGCTGGGAGCGCCGATGCGGTTGAATTTCTCCCAGTTCAGAAAGAAGAAGACGTGGTCCTTCCAGAGGGGGCCGCCAAAGGTGAGGCCCTTGGTGGTGCGATCCAGCTTCGGGACGACCTTGACGCCGGACTGGACCAGCGTGCGGGCGTCGGGGCCCTGCATCTGCTTGCCGAAGAGATGGTCGCCGCTGAAGATGTAGTAGGCGGAACCGTGGAATTCATTGGTGCCGCTCTTGGTCACGGCATTGATCGTCGCGCCGGTGAAGCCGCTGTAACGGGTGTCATAGGGCGAGATCTGAATGGAAAGCTGCTCGATGGTGTCGAGGGCCAGCGGATTGAAGAATGAGGCCAGGCCGGTCGAATTCAGGCCGAACTGGTCGTTGATAAGGTTACCGTCGATCATCCACTTGTTATAACGGTTATTCTGGCCGACGGCCGTGATCATGGCCTCTTCACGGTCGCCCGAGAGGGCGCGAAGCGTGATGCCGGGAGTGGTGCTGACGAGGTCGGCCAGCGAGCGCTGGGTCGTCGGCTTGGCGGCGAGGCGAGCAGAGGTCAACAGGGTCGTGGCCCCGGTGGAACTCGCGTCGAGTTCATTTCGGGTGCCCGTCGCGACAAACTTCTCCAGTTTGAGCACGTCGGACTTCATGGAAAGATTCACGTCGATCGTGTTGCCCAGTTCCGTGGTGATGCCCGTGGTCGGCTCGGAAGCGTAGCCTGCGGCCGAGGTCGTGATGGTGTAGGGACCGCCGACCGGGAGACCGCCGAATTGATAGCGGCCGGTGGCGCTGGTCGTGCTGGTGAAGGTGGCGTTGGTCGGCGTGAAGACCGCTGTCACGGTCGCACCACTGATGGGCGAGCCGTCATTGCTGCGGACGGTGCCGGCAAGCCCTGAGGTGACAACTTGCGCGAGAGCGCTGGGCGTAAGCATCACCGCCAGAGCGGTGACGACTGCGAGAACGAATGATTTAAGGAACGATTTGTGCATGGTGTGATGCAGTTGGTGTTAGATTTCAGGAGGTGACCTGAAGTGGGATTGCGAAGCGAACGACCGTCATTTGGCTGAGTCAAGCCTGCAACCCCCGGCAATTTTCACAAATCGAAGAAGTTTCAAGGCCGTAACTTTTCGATCGTGCCCACCGGTGCGGCATCTGTTCTGCCAAATCCACCGGCTTCTTGATTCCGTTCGCTTCAATCCGCCGGCGGGCCATGATAATTCGCATGTCCGCCGCCTATTCACCGCGCGAAGAACTGCTCAACCGCCTGACCCATGCGCTGGGTGCCGCGTTCAGCGCCGCCGGCCTCGTGTTGCTGGTGGTGTTCTCCGTTCTGCATGGCGATGCGTGGCACGTGGTGAGCACCGCCATCTTCGGCGTCACGCTCGTGCTGCTCTACACCTCCTCAACCCTTTACCACAGCTTCCGGAGCGAGCGGACCCGGCAGGTCCTGCAAAAATTCGACCACGCCGCCATTTTCCTGCTCATCGCGGGCACGTACACGCCGTTTGTGCTCGTGACCCTGCGCGGCCCGTGGGGCTGGAGCCTGTTCGGCGTGGTCTGGGGTCTGGCAATCGTCGGTGTGACGCTCAAATTCTGGTTCGCCGGTCGTTTCCGCCTCAGCTCGACCCTGATTTATCTCGCGATGGGCTGGCTCGTGCTGGTCGCCCTCAAGCCCCTGCTGGCCGCGCTGCCCGCCGGCGGATTCCGGCTGCTGGTCGCAGGCGGACTCTGCTACACCGGCGGCGCGGTCTTCTACCTGTGGAAACGCCTGCCTTACCATCACGCGGTCTGGCATCTGTTTGTCCTGGCCGGGAGCGCGTGCCACTGGGCTGCGGTGTTCTTATGTGTAGTGCCGTGCGCCGGCTAGGCTCAAGGCAGGGCGATCTCACCGGACGCCAGCCGGTGCAAAAAGAGCGCCGCGACCTGTGCGCGCTGCACCAGGCTGGGCAAATGGCAGAATTCCTCGGGACTGTGCAGGTGGTCGCCGACGCAGCCGAGACCGTCGAGGTTCGGGAGCCCGGCGGCCGAGAGGATATTGCCGTCGGAGCCGCCGCCGACGTGCTGCCAGCTCAAATTCAACCCGAACTCGGCGCCGCACTTCTGCCATTCGGCGAACCGCGCCACCTCGAACGGGGTCTCGACCTTCGGGCTGCGGTTGAAACCGCCGCCGATCTCCAGCCGGTAGCCGTGACGGGCGTTGATAGGCGCGCAAATCTGCTGCAGGCGCGAGAAGAACAGTGTGTCGTCGTCGGCCTTGGTCACCCGCGCGTTCACGACCGCCTCGGCGAAATCGGGCACGATGTTGGCCGCGCCGCCGCCGCGGATGCGGCCGACGTTCACCATCACGCCGGGCAGCTCGTCCACCAGCTCGGCGATCGGCGGCAGGATTTCGCAGAGCGCGAGGATGGCGTTGCGACCGGCCGCGGGGTCGCGGCCGGCGTGCGCGGCGCGGCCGTGGCAGGTGAGGGTGAAGATCCCCGTGCCCTTGCGCGATTTCACGAGGTCGCCGTTGGCGCGCGCCGGCTCGAACACGAGGCCGAACTGGTGGCGTTTCGCCGCCGCCTGCAACTCGGACGCCGTGCCCTGCGAGCCGGTTTCCTCGTCGGGCCCGACCAGGACTTCATAGCCGAGCTGCGGCGCGTGCGGGGTTTTTTCGAAGGCCTGCAGCGCGGCCAGCATGACGACGAGCCCGCCCTTCATGTCCGAGGTGCCGGGTCCCCGCAGCCGGTCGGGCGCCACCAGGTCGCATTGCTGGAACGGATGGGTGGCGCCGTAGACGGTGTCGTAGTGCCCGCTCAGGAAAATCTGCACGGGGGCCTTGGGCCGCACCTGCGCGCGGAGGGCGAAGGCGGTCGTGCCGGCAAGGGCCACGCGCTCGACCTTGGCGCCGGGCAGCCGCGCAAAAGCCGGCTGCAGCAGCTCCAGCATGGCGGCGAGCCCGGCCGGATGATCGCTGCCGGAGTTCTGGTTGCACCACTTGGTCAGCAGCTCGCGCAGCTCGTCGGCGCGCGCGGGCAGGTTGGCAATGGAGGAGGGGAGTGACATGGGGCGGGGCGCTACAGGGCGCGCACGGCCCCAAAGAAAGCAGACAGCTTCACCTCGTCGAGCACATCATTCGTGCGGACGCCGCTGCAGAGGTCGAAACCATGGGGCCGCACCTGGGCGTGGGCCTGTGCGAGATTGCCCGGCCGCAGCCCGCCGGCGAGGAACACCGGCTTGCCGCACGTGGCCACGATGCGGCGCGACAGCTCCCAGTTGTGCGTGCGGCTGGTGCCGCCGAGTTCCTTCACCGCCAGGGTGGGGTTGCCCGAGTCGAGCAGGAGGGTGTCGACGTGCGGGGCCACCGCGACGGCCTCGGCCACGGACTCCTCGCCGCGCACATGGATGACCTGCACGAGGCCGATGCCCGGCAGGGCCCGGCGCAGGTCGCGATGCGTGCCGCGAGTAAGCGTATCGACGAGCTGCACCGTGGTGGTGCCGCAGCGCCGGTGCTGGGCGATGATGGCCTCGGTGTCGGTCAGCGAGGTCAGCAGGAAGGTGGCGACCGGCGGCGGCACGGTGGCAGCGATCTCGGCGATGAGCTTTTCCCCGATGACCCCCGGACCGCTGGGCATGTGTGAAACCAGGCCGAGGGCGGCCGCGCCATGGGCGATGGCGATCCGCGCCTCGTCCGGGCTTTTGATGCAGCAGATTTTGACGCGGGGCCCGGTGGACATGGGCTGAGATTACCAGCTTCGAAGGGTTTGCAAACCGCCATTTGGCCCGCAAACATGCGGCCCCATGAATATCGCAATCATCGGGGCGGGCAATGCCGGCGGGGCGCTGGGCAAAGCCTGGGCGAAAGCCGGGCACACGATTGTTTTCGGCGTGCGGGATCCGGCGGCGGGCAAGACCAAGCCGCCGCTGGCCGAGATTGGCGGGGCGGCCACCTCGCGCACGGTGCCCGAGGCGGTGCGCGGCGCCGATGTGATCGTGCTGGCCACGCCGTGGGACGCGGTGCCGGCCGTGATCAATGCGATGGGCGATGTCCGTAACAAAATCATCATCGATTGCACCAATCCGCTTTCCCTCAACGCCGAGGGCAGCCTGAGCCTGTCGCTCGGCTCCTCCACCTCCGGGGCCGAGGAGGTCGCCCGGCTGGCGACGGGGGCGCGGGTCGCCAAGGCCTTCAACACCTACGGCTGGGAGAATTTCGCCGACTCGAGCTACCCCGGCTACGGCGACCTGAAGCCGGTCATGTTTTATTGCAGCGACGATGATGACGCGAAGGAAGTCGTCGTGAAACTGGCCAAGGACCTGGGCTTTGAACCGCTGGACACCGGCGGGCTCGGCATGGCGCGCAGTCTTGAGCCGCTCGCGCTGCTCTGGATCCGGCTGGCCGTCCGGCGCGGCCGCAACCCGAATTTCACCTGGGCGATGCTCAAGCGCTGATTGTTCACCGACTGTTTCGTGAAATAACGAAGGTTCTGGCGACATCGCGGCGATCAGCCTTTAACGCAAAACGGCCCCGTGCTGCTGGCGCTGCATAAACCCTACGGCGTCCTCTCCCAGTTCACCCCCGAGCCCGGCTCGCGCTGGCGCACCCTGGCGGATTGCAGGCTGCCCGCCGGCGTCTACGCCCTCGGCCGGCTCGATGCCGATTCGGAAGGCCTGCTCCT
This sequence comes from Lacunisphaera sp., assembly GCA_035260745.1. Classification (GTDB taxonomy): domain Bacteria; phylum Verrucomicrobiota; class Verrucomicrobiia; order Opitutales; family Opitutaceae; genus Lacunisphaera. Next base: position 5,231 of record DATFUQ010000224.1, read on the forward strand.
GCTGTCCGACGAACCGGGTTTGAATTCCCGGCTGCTCGATCCGGCGGCCGCGCACAGCCGCGAATACTGGGTGCAGGTCGAGCGCATTCCGACCGCCGCGGCACTCAAGCAGCTGGCCCGCGGGGTGCAGATCGGCGG
>DATFUQ010000225.1:0-6413 GCA_035260745.1 Lacunisphaera sp.
CAACCAATTTCACAGGAGGTAACGGAGGAAACTGAGGCCCAACCCTGGCCCATTTCCATCTCCGTTCCCTCTGTTTCCTCCCGTAAACCTGCCTTTGCTTTCCTTCGTGTTCTTCGTGCCTTCGTGGTTAAACGGGCTGCCGCATTTCCTCCAGCTCAAAGACCTGCTGGTTGCTCACCCGCGGTCGACCACGTCCAGCTCGGGCCACGAGGCGATCTTGCGGTGCAGGGTGCGGCGGCTGATGCCGAGCAGCTGGGCCGCCTTGGTCCGGTTGCCGCGGGCCTTCATCAGGGCCTCGCGCAGCAGCCGCTTTTCATTGTCCTCGACGGAATACGGGTTCGACGGCGTCGCGGTGACCATCGCCGGCGGCGGCGCCGCTTCGCCGCGGAACTTCGGCTCGAGGTCGAACTCGCTCAGCTTGCCGCCGCGGCGCAGCACGACGGCATTCTCGGCGAAATTGCGCAGCTCGCGGATGTTGCCCGGCCACGGGTAGGCCTGCAGGTGCTTCATCGCGCCGGGCTCGATGGTCACGGCCTCGTAGCTGTTCTCCTTCGCGTAGACGTTGATGAAATGCTCCAGCAGCACCGGGATGTCCTCCGTCCGCTCGCGCAGCGGCGGCGTGGTGATGCGCACGACGTTCAGCCGGAAAAACAGGTCCTCGCGGAACTTTCCCTCCTTCACCATCGACTCGAGGTTGCGGTTGGTCGCGGCGACGAGCCGCACATCCACCGTGATGGTCTTCGAGCTGCCGATGCGCTCGAAGCTCTTCGTCTCGATGAACCGCAGCAGCTTCACCTGGATCTCGGGGCCGATCTCGCCGATCTCGTCGAGGAACACCGTGCCGCCGTCGGCGGCCTCAAACCGCCCCTCGCGCCGCTCCGTCGCGCCGGTGAACGACCCGCGCTCGTGGCCGAAGAGCTCGCTCTCCAGCAGGGTCGCCGGCAGCGCCGCGCAATGCACCGGCACGAACGGCGCGCGCGCGCGCGCGCTCGCCTGGTGGATGGCCTGCGCGATCAATTCCTTGCCCGTGCCCGTCTCGCCCTCGATGAGGATGGTCGCCTTCGACGGCGCCACCAGCTTCACCCGCTCGATCACCTCGGCCAGCTTCGCCGAGTGGCCGACGATGCCCTCGACGTTGAACTTCTCGTCCAGCCGCTCGTGCAATTGCTTCACCTCCACCTCCAGGGTCTTCGTCTTCAGCGCCCTCTGGATGAGGATTTCCAGCCGGTCGATCTGCACGGGTTTCGTCAGGAAATCCACCGCGCCGCGCTTCATCGCCTCGACCGCCGACTCGACGTTGCCATAGGCCGTCATCATGATGACCGCCGGCTTGTTCCGCAACGCGAGGGCTTTGTCGATGACCTTGAGGCCGCTTTTGCCGGGCATCCGCAGGTCGGTGATGATGACCTCGAATTCCTGCGCCTCCATCAGGTTGAACGCCTCGTCCGCGCTCCCGGCCACCGACACGTCGTAATGGTCCTGCAGCGCCTGCTGCAGCCCCTCGCGGGTGTGCTTCTCGTCATCGACGATCAGGACGCTGGGAACCATGCCGCTATGACAACCACCCCCCGCCCCCGGTCAACGGGAAATGAGACGACCTGACACAGCCGCCAGCCCGGCTGAAGCGACTATTCATACCTCCGGTTTGCCACGAGCCGCATGCCACACCCGCAAAACCACGACTTGGTCAGGCTCGGGCAACTCGTAGATCACGCGATACGGGTTGTGAATTATCTCACGCACCGAGTCCCGTCCCTCTTCTGGCAAAATGCGGCCTGCCCAAGGAAACTCCGCGAGCAGACGCGTGCTATCAAGGATCGCCTGCCCAGTTCTTAATGCCGCAGACGGATTGTCGGCCGCGATGTGCCGCACGATTGCCGCCAGGTCGCAATGGCGTCGTCCGACCAGATTACTTTTCCAGCCATTGGGGCAGCAGCTTCTCTACATCCGCCTGCGTTTTCCAATGGCCCGTTTTGACACTTCCCCGGCTCTTCTCCAGCGCCGCGAGCAATGCCAGCTTTTCAGCGGCATCCTGCAAGGTCGCGTTTTCCGGCAGCGCGTCAATCGCCGCATGGGCGAGTTCCTTGGTGCTCATGCGGCCAATAAATCGCCGCCCTCCCATTACGTCAAGCGCCCCATTCGGTGATAGTCGGGCGAGAGACTTTGGTTGCGCCCCTGTCCGCCGTAGCCTTGGCGAAGGCTGGAATAACCGGACAGGAGGATTTGTACCGTGCCAAACGCAAGCCCCTAGGCTTGGCTGTCCGGCACCGGCCAAGCCGTAAATTTCGGCGAGGCTGAATCTGTTGGGCGGATAGAAATGAAGCGCGCACGAACCTACCTCATCTTGCCGCTGCTTGCTGTAGCTCTGGGGTTCACTGCCGGAGGCCACCTGCCTTCGCTTCGATCGGCTACGGCAAGGCAAGAAGGGTCGGCCGCGGCGGATATTTCTTTGCCGGTTTCTTCTTCCCCGGGGGTCGAAAGCTCCCGTAGGCTCCGGCCCAAGCATCCCATGAAGAAAACCCTGCAAATCCTGCTGGCCCTGTTCAGTTCGAGCGCCCTCGGTGCCGCGGAACGCCCCAACACCGTGCTGATCCACCCGGGTGAGACCTGCTACGTCAGGTTCGCGATCAACGGGGCCAAGCTCAAGCTGCTCGGCGTCAGCAAGGAGAAGGATGAGTCCGCGCAGGTCGTCCTGTCGGTCTATCCCGCCCCGTCGAACAATGGCTTCACCCTGAAGGTGGAAAACAAATTTAACCTGGACCTGGACTACGCGGGGGAGCTGCGCTCGCACCTCATCGACCGGCGCATCAAGGTCAGCATGGCGCCGGTCGTGGCCGGAAAAATCTCCCTGGAATGGCTCCCGCTCAAGCTCGATGAACTGGCCGTGTTCGGGTTCAAACTGGAAAAGTGAGGCCGCAGCGGGCCAGGTTTCTCCTCGCGCGGAAAAGATCATTTGTTAGACGTTTCGCATGTTCAAAGACAAACGCATCGACGCCTACATCGCGAAGTCAGCTCCGTTCGCCCAGCCGATCCTGCAGCACCTGCGTCAGCTCGTGCATCAGGCCTGCCCGGAGACCGAGGAAGCCCTCAAATGGAGCAGCCCGTTCTTCCTCTATCGCGGCAGGATCCTGTGCTTCATGGCCGCGTTCAAGGCCCACCTCGCCTTCGGTTTCTGGGGACCGGCAATGAAAAGAATCATCACCCGCGACGGCCACGCGAAAGACGGCCGCGGCCTGATGGGTCGCATCACCAGCCGCCAGGACCTGCCCGGCGACAAGGTGCTCACCCACTACATCAAGACCGCGGTGAAGTTGCATGACAGCGGCCTGCCCGCCCGGCCCAAGCCGAAGCCCAAGTCCGCCCTGCCGATGCCCGCCGACCTCGCCGCCGCGCTGAAGAAAAACAAAAAGGCCGCGGTCGCGTGGGCGGATTTCAGCCCGAGCGCCCGCCGCGAATACATCGAGTGGATCACCGAGGCGAAGCGCGACGAAACCCGGGCTTCGCGCCTCGCCACGACCCTGCAGTGGGTCGCCGCGGGCAAGCCCCGCAACTGGAAATACATGAATTGCTGACGATCACCCCCGGTTTCCGCCCCCGGGCCTAAGTATACTATTAGTTGACATTAGCCGCCACTGCCGACCGCCATGCCCGAGCTGACGATCAAACTGACCAAGCGCGAGGGCGGCCGCCATGTGACGACCTGTGTGCGCGCGGACGGCTCTGTCAGCAGCCAGCGCTTCACGGAGGCCAACGCGCGCTTCTTCGTGCACCACGACCTCACCCACTACGCCGTCGAGACGGCGCTCGGCCACGCCCGTGGCTTTTACGGCCTGGTCGCCGACGGCTGGAACCTCGCTGACTTCGGCGCGCCGTGGCCGCGCGGCCGGCTGCCGCAGGACATGGATCTCTCCGAGAACATCGTGGGCCTGTTCGACGGCGAGCGCGCCACCGGCCGCCGCTGGACCGCCGACGAAATGAATGCTTCACTTGCCCAGTTTCACGCCGCACATCCGGGGTTCGCCCCGACGCGCCCGGTCACGGAAGCCGACCTGGGAAAAATCAGGGACGAACTCGCTCGCCTTTTCCGCGCCTGGGAAGTGCTGCCCGTCGGCGGGACACTCGACCTCGCCTTCGACCGCCCGAGCCCCACGCCCGCCCGATGACCGCCCCGGCTTCCAAGGACCCGCTGCACGGCGTCACGCTGGAGATGATCCTGCAGGAACTCGTCGCGCATTACGGCTGGGCGGAGCTGGGTCGGCGGATCGACATCCGTTGCTTCAACTTTGACCCCAGCATCAAATCCAGCCTGCAATTCCTGCGGCGCACCCCCTGGGCCCGGGAGAAAGTCGAGAAACTTTACCGCCACCACCGCGTCTCCTCCCCCTAGCCGCCCGCCCCGGCTTTGCCCTCGACTCGATTTCAGGATTACAGTCACATTGCCTCAGTTCCCTGCGTCACACACCGCATGAAAAAACTCCTCCTTGTCCTTGCCAGCCTCGCGCTGGCCGCCGGCAGCCGGGCTGAGAACATCAACCTGGGCGGTGGCAAATCCATGCATTTCATCCTGCCCGACTCCTGGGTCGCCACCGATACCGCCGCGCCGTCGCCGGAAGTCTCCATGGTGGGCAAGGACCTGCGCTACGTCCCCAAGAGCGGCAGCAACGACGCCGTGCTCCTCACCGTCCTGCTCGTCCCCGATGACCGCTTCAACGATCGCGAGGCATTGCGCATGCTGGTGGCGGACGCCACGCAGCGTTTCGTGGCCGACTCGGTCGAAGGCAAGGCGTTCATCAAGGAACTCCGGTCCGCCAACGCGATCGGCTATTCCGCGACCTTCACCGATGTCAATCTCGTCGACAAGCCCCCGGTCAAGGACGACTACAAGACGATGACGGCCTGCTTCATCTATATGGGCGAGAAAGTTATGGTCTTCGCGACGATCTTCAGCGACGACCCGTCGGGCCCGGCCTTTGCCGAGGGCCTGCGCCTGCTCAAGTCGCTCGCGCTCGCCACGCCCAAGGGCACTGTTTGACGGGTGTTTGCCTTGTTGTAGGAGCCTGCTTGCAGGCGATCCCTAATGTGGCGTCGTGATATCGCCTGCAAGCAGGCTCCTACACTGAGGGAACCGATTCTGAAAACCGCGTGCCACCTCACCCCTGCAGCATCCGCACGCGGCGGTGCTTCTGGGGGAACTGCAGCGTCACCACCGTGCCCTTGCCTTCCTTGCTCTCGATGCCGGCAAGTCCGCCGTGGTCGCGCATGATGCGCTGCACGATCATCAGCCCGAGCCCGTGCCCGCCGGCCTTGGTCGTGTGATAGGGGGAAAAGAGTTTCGTCAGGTCCTCGGTCTTGATGCCGCTGCCGGTGTCGGCGATGAGCACGAAGACCGAATCGTCGTCCGCGCGGACGCGGATGCCGAGCTTTCCGCCCGGCGCCATCGCCTCCATCGCGTTCTTGACGAGGTTGAAAAACACCTGCTTGAGCTGGTTGCGGTCGGCCATGATGACCGGCGTGCTCGCCGGCAGCTCGCCCTCGACCTTGAGGCCGCGGTCGGCCAGCTCCTTCGCCTGGAAACGCAGCACGTCCTCGATGACCTCGACCACGTTGACCTCGGTCAGGTCGGGCGGGCGCGGCCGGATGGCTTCGAGGAAATTCTTGATGATGCCGTCGAGGCGCGTGACCTCGTCCTGGCAGACCTTGATGGACTCCCCGAGCGCGGCGGCCTCCTTCGAGTCCTTGAGTTTCTTCAGCTTCCGCTCGATGAGCTGCAGGTGGATGGTGAGCGAGTTGAGCGGGTTGCCCAGCTCGTGCGCCACGCCGGCGGCGAGCAGCAGAATGGAGGATATTTTCTCGTGCTCGATCAGGTCCGCGGTGGATTTCTTCTCGCTGGTGATGTCAGACAGGATGATGGCGAAGCGCGCCGTCTCGCCCTCGCCCTGGTCGAACGGCACCATGTAGAGCCGCACGACGCGCGGCGCCGGGTAGGTCAGCTCGAACTCCCGCGTGACGAGCGGCCTGCCGCCCTCCCCCTCGAGCGAGGCGCGCAGGCCCGGCACCAGCCGCCAGAGCGTCGCCGCCGCGCCGGCCTCGTCCTTGAAGCCGATGAGCCGCGCCGCCGCGCCGTTGGCATAGTCGATCCCACCGTCGGCGGTGATGACGAGCACGCCCTCCTGCAGCGTGTTGAAGATCTCCTCGAACACCCCCCGCTCGCGCGCGAGGCGCTGCACGAGGTTGGCCAGGTTGACCGAGTCGAGCGTGTCGAGCCGCCCGAGGACGCGGTCGAGCGAGGTGGTTTTCTTGACAGGCATCGGAGCGCGTTTGTGGCGAAGGCCGGGGACGGGGTCAACGTGGGAGGGACGGGCGGCCCGCTCGTCCGTCCGCGGGCCGGCGTGCCCTACCCTTCAAAAAAATCC
>DATFUQ010000226.1:0-2915 GCA_035260745.1 Lacunisphaera sp.
GCGACCGCCACGTTTGTACCATCAACCAAAACATCACAAGCACGTAGCATATTGAAATCTTAAATAATGTTCCACCTGCTCCCTTCGGTGTAGCGTCAAAACTCGGGAGATGGTTAATCCGGCCTTTTCTCGTAAATAAGCTCATTCTCTTGTGATCGAACAGTGTTATTCACCTCAACCCAATTTAACAAGCAGTCTAGTCTGGCGCGGGCGAGGTCGCTTGCGCTCCAGTCAGAAAAAATGGAGCCACGGCGACCCCGCCGTGGGCTTTAGGGGAACAGGCCGCGTTTGGCCTTGGCCTCGGCGACGCGCGAGATGCCGAGCACGAGGGCGGCGGTGCGGCGGGTGCAGTTGTATTTTTTCTGCGTCTCATCCACCGAGGCCTTCGCCTTGGCGAGCATGCGGTGCAGCTTGTCGAACACCTCACCCTTGGTCCAATAGTAGTTCTGCGTGTTCTGCAGCCACTCGAAGTAGGAGACGATGACGCCGCCGGAGTTGCAAAGCACGTCGGGGATCAGCTCGATGTCGCCGCGCTCCGTCAGGATCTTGTCGGCCTCGTTGGTCGTCGGGCCGTTGGCGCCCTCGGCCAGCACGCGGCACTTCAGCTTGCGGGCGTTTTTCTCGGTGATGACGCGCTCGAGCGCCGCCGGAACGAGGACGGTGCAGGGCAGCTCCAGCAATTCTTCGTTGGTGACGGCTTGGCCGCCGGTGAAGCCCTGCAGCGAGCGGTTCTTGGCCATGTAGGCGATGGCTTCCTTGAGATTGATCCCTTTGGGATTGTGGATGCCGCCGGTGAAGTCGGAGATGCCGATCACCTCGGCGCCCCAGTCATAGAGGGCGAGTGCGGTCTCGCTGCCGACGTTGCCGAAGCCCTGGATGACCACGGTGGTCTTGTCGGGGGTGATGCCCATGTCCTGCAGGTAGGCCTTCACGAACCAGGCCACGCCCTCGCCGGTGGCCTCGCGGCGGCCAAGCGAGCCGCCCAGCGCGATGGGCTTGCCGGTGATCACGCCGGGGTCGAAGTGCCCGACGTGGTTCGAATAGGTGTCCATCATCCAGGCCATCACCTGCTCGTTGGTGCCGACGTCCGGCGCGGGGATGTCGACATGCGGCCCGATGAAGGGTGCGATTTCCTGCATGTAGCGGCGGGAGAGCCGCTCGAGTTCGCCGAGCGACATGTCGCGGGCGTTGACGACCACGCCGCCCTTGGCGCCGCCGTAGGGCAGGCCGACCAGGGAGCATTTCCAGCTCATCCACATGGCGAGGGCGGCGACCTCGCCGAGGGTCACGTCCTGGTGAAAGCGGATGCCGCCCTTGGCCGGGCCGGTGGAGAGATTGTGCTGCACCCGGTAGCCCTCGAAGGTCTCGACCTTGCCGCTGTCCATGCGGACGGGCAGGGTGACGATGAGGCAGCGGCGTGGCTGCTTGGTGCGCTCGCGCACGCCGGCTTCCATGCCGATGATGTCGGCCGCGATGTCGAACTGGTTGCACGCCTGCTGGAAGACCGGCGAGTGGTAGATGGAGTGGGTAAGAGCCATGGGGATGGGGGCCGGAGCCCGGGTTTGTTTTGGCGCAGTTTGGCGGTCGGCGGGCGCTTGGCAATTGGCTTCCGGCGGATTCCCCAAATCAATCACTCCATCTAATCCGGCTCAAAGCTCAGATGATTTTCTCGGGCCGACTGCGGTAGCGGCGCTCTCCGAGCGCCGTCCGACGGCGGCGAGTGCGAAGCCTCGGCGGTCACAGACCGCCGCTACAGGTTCCTGGCCGGGTTTTGAAGCTTCGGGACACAGCTTGCAAAACGCCCGTAGGTGGCGAGCTTGCTCGCCACGTTGCCCGCGAGCAGGCAACCTACCTGAATAGACCATGTCTCTTTTCAAGCTGCACTCGGACTACCAGCCGACGGGCGACCAACCCCAGGCGATCGAGCAGCTTGCGCGCTCCTTCCGGGCGGGCCACCGCGGCCAGACGCTGCTGGGCGTGACGGGCTCCGGCAAGACCTTCACGATGGCCAACCTCATCGCGCAGCTCGACCGGCCGGCGCTGGTCGTCTCGCACAACAAGACGCTCGCGGCGCAGCTTTACTCCGAGTTCAAGGGGTTTTTCCCGGAGAACGCCGTCGAATACTTCGTCAGCTACTACGACTACTACCAGCCCGAGGCCTACGTGCCGACGAGCGACACCTTCATCGAGAAGGATTCCTCGATTAACGAGGAGCTGGAGCGGTTGCGCATCTCGACCACGAGCTCGCTGGTGAGCCGGCGCGACGTGATCGTGGTGGCGAGCGTGTCGTGCATCTACGGCCTGGGCTCGCCGGAGGATTTTTCCGCGATGCGCATCGCCCTCAGCAAGGGCGGCTCCTTCAACCGCAACAAATTCCTCGAGCGGCTGGTGGAAAACCTCTACGAACGGAACGACTACGACCTGAAGCGCGGTGCCTTCCGGGTGCGCGGCGACACGGTGGACGTGATGCCGGCCTATCTCGAGCACGGGCTCCGGGTGGAATTCTTCGGCGACGAGATCGAGGCGCTGACGGAGTTCGAGCCGGTGAGCGGCGCCGTGTTGCGGAAGCTCGACCAGTTCGATCTCTACCCGGCCAACCAATACGTCACGACCAAGGGCCGGCTGGAGTCCGCCATCAAGGGCATCAAGGCCGAACTGGAGGAGCGCGTGGCCTTCTTCGAGAAAAACCAGCAATACCTCGAGGCCCAGCGCATCCGGATGCGGACCAACTACGACCTCGAGATGCTGCAGGAGATGGGCTTTTGCTCCGGCATCGAGAATTACTCGCTGCACCTGACCGCCCGCCGGCCCGGCGACCGGCCTTTCTGCCTGATCGATTTTTTCCCGAAGGATTTCCTGACGTTTGTGGACGAGAGCCACGTGACCGTGCCGCAGATCGGCGGCATGTACAACGG
>DATFUQ010000227.1:0-5542 GCA_035260745.1 Lacunisphaera sp.
GCTCGCGGCGGTCATCGGCCTCGAGCCGGGCGGTCTTCTTGGCTTCATCGGCGGCTTCCTTGATCTTGCGCTCGGCCTCGCGCTTCTTGGACGACTCCACGGCCTCCTGCATGGCGGCGACGCGGGCGGCTTGCTCGCGCGCGAGCTTGGCTTGCTTCTCCTGCTCGGCCTTGACCTTGATGGCGGCCTGCTGGGCCGTGTAATTCCGGTCAAATTTGAGATAGAAGCCGCCAAAGACAAGCAGGCCGATAAGGGGGAATATGATGTAAGCTTTTTTCATGGTCAGGTGCTGCGGGTGTGGAAAGGGAAAATCACATCTGCTTTTTCTTGGCCTCGCGATCCTTGAGGATGTCCTCGATGCCCTTGAGCAGGTTCTGGGTCTGGGTATCCTTGGCCCCCTCCGGGGTGGCCACGGCTTTCTTGGCCGCGTCCAGGGCGATGTCGAATTTCTTGAGCTCGTAGGCGACGTAGGCCATGTAGCCGTAGACCACATGGGGCTTGGACAGTTGGCCCTTGGCCACGGCCGCCTCCAGGTGGACCAGGGCTTCCTCGGGTTTTTCCAGGAGATAATAGGCCTGGGCGATCGTGAACTCGAGCTGGCCTGATTTGGGGAAGGCCTTGGTGGCATCCTTGAGGGCTTCGATGCTCTTGAAGGGCCGCTGCAACTGCTGGTAGCACAACGCCAGCAGCTCCCAGTTTTTGGATTCCTTTTCGATCCGGCCATTCTTCAGGCCGGCCTCGAGCAGGTCGGCGGCCTGCTCGAACTGCCCGATGTTGTAGTAGATGCCGACCAGGTTGAAATTGTCCTTGGGGGTATTGAGATGCCCGTTGGCCTGGGCGCGCTCCAAGGCCAGGATGGCGCGCAGGGGCTGGTCGAGGCTGAGGTAGAGCGCCGCCAGCTGCTGCCAGTAAGTGCTGGATTCCGGCTTCTGCCGGACCATGAGCTCCAGGATCTCGACCGCCTCGGCGTTGCGGTTCAATTGCTGCAGGCAGACCATCTTCAGGATATAGAACGTATCCTTCGGGTGGGTGGACAGATGGAGGCCGGACTCGATCTGCTCCAGGGCGCGCCGGAGGAGAGCCAGGTCGGGTTTATCGGGGTTTTGCACGGCCCAGGTGTAGAGCAACTGGGAATAAACCAGCTGGGCGTCGGCATTGGATTTGGGCGTGATTTTCCGCCAAGCGATGAAGGCTTTGTCCGCCTTCTCGAAATAGGTGCTGGCGATGCCTGGGTTCTTGGATTGCACCGCCTCCTGCAGGTAGAGCGAGGCCAGCAAGAAGAGAAACTCGCGCGTGGCGCGTTCGTCGAAATAAGTGGGCGTCTTCGATTCGGAAAGATTCAGGGCCTGCTCCAGCGGCTGGATGGCCGCGGCATAGACGCCCTTCTGCAGCTGCATATTGGCCTTATACTGGTAGATCAGGGCGGCGTCATAGCTGTCCGGTGCCACCTTGGCCAGCTGGGCGTCGAGGATGGCCGTGGCGGCGTCATAGTTCTTTGCCTCGGCGACCACCCTGAACTTGGCGAACATCTCGCCGGTGGTATCCGAGAAGGAATAATCGCGCACCGGCTTGGCGGCGGACTGCTGGGCGGGCAACGCCACGGCCAGCAGGGTCACGCCCATCAGGGCGAGCGCGGTGCGGAGGACGGGAGGGAAGGAAGGTGACATGGCGGGCCGGCGGAGTTATTTCGCGTCATCGAGGTTGAACTCGATGAGCTGGGAGGCGCGGACGTTGACGGCGCGGCCGCCTTTGCGGCCCGGTTTGAATTTCCATTTGCCGACCGCCGCCATGGCGGGGGCTTCAAATTCACGGTGCGAGGACCGGACCACCTGGGTCTGGATCACATCACCGTTGGTGTTGATGATGAATTCGACCACGACCTCGCCGTTGATGCCGGCGCGGCTCATTTCGTAGGGGTAGGTGGGCTGCGGTTGCACGCGGGCCACCGGCTTCTGGTCCAGGTTGTTGATATCGAAGAGATCGCTGAGGCCTCTGCCAAAACCGCTGCCCGGCGGGTTCACCGGGATGGTGATGGCGCCACGGTTGGGGGTCATGCCGGGCGGCGGGGGCGGCTGGAGCGGCTGGACGAAGGCGTTGACCGTCACCTGGGACGGCATGTCGACCAGGCTGGGCGCGGGGATCACGTTTTCCTGCGGGTCTTCCATCTCCTTCACTTCATCCGGCTTGTCCTCGTCGATCGGGGGCATTTCGAACTCCATCACGGTCTCCTTGACCACCGGCGCCCGCTTGGGCGGCGGCTGCTTGCCCGAGAACGGATTCAGGAGGACGAAATGCAGCAGGACCGAGGCCGCGATGCCGATGATGAGATCTTTGTTCATGGCGGCGCCGGATTATTTGCCCGTCTGGCGGGGGTGCGTTTCGACCGAGAATTTTTTGATGTCGGCCAGGCGGACTTCGTCGAGCACCTTGACCGTGGAGCCGAAGCGGGCTTTCTCGTCGCCCGCGATGAGGATGCGGGGGTCTTCCGTGGTGGACTTGTAGGCCGCGAGGCGGCCCGGCAGCTCGGATATATCCATGGGATCCTTGTTCCAGAAAATCGAGCCTTCCGAGGAAACCTGGATGGTGATGATATCGGGCGGCGGCTTGTTGGGATCGGGGGGTGTCGCCACCGGCAGATCCACGGGCACCGACTGGATGCGGTTGAGGGAAAGCGTGAAAAGCACGAAGGTCGCGAGCAGGAAGAAGATGACGTCAATGAGCGGGATGATCTCAATGCGCGCCTTCTTGCGGGGCCGGAGTTTGATTTTGGTGCCTTCCATGATGGTTCTGCTTGTCAGTTAGACGAATGGTGGACCGGTTTATTAGGCTGGGGCGGCATCAACGGACGTGGGTTTCAATATACACCTTGGTGAACCCGGCCTTGCGGGCCTCGTCGAAAACATAGATGGCCTGGACAAAGAAGGCCCGTTCGTCACCGTTGATGAGGATGCGGCCGTCCGGGTAGTCCTTATGGTATTGCTTCAGGCGGACAAGAAACTCGTCCAAGGTGATCAGATCCTTGTTCCAGGCGAGCGCACCTTCATCCGTGACGCTGATGGTCGCGGTGCCGTTCGGATCGCGGACCTCGCTGGTCACCGCAGTGGGCAGATGGACGCTGATGCCGCCCGACTTGTTGAGGGAAAGGGTGAACAGGACGAACGTGGCGAGCAGGAAGAAGATCACGTCGATGAGAGGGATGATCTCAATGCGCGCTCGTTTTACTCCACCGGGGCCTGTTCCACCACCACCACCGTGCATACAGTAAGTGTTTAGAGGTTAATGTCGGAGGGGCCGCGAGCTCAGCGAGTCTTGGCGCCGGTGCTCTCGGACTTGTTGATGATGATTTCGAGCGAGTTGGAGGCATCCTCCACCTCGTGACGGGCCTCCTCGGCCCGGGCATTCAGGTAATTGAAAGGGAGCAGGCCCGTGACCGCGATGGCCAGACCGCACATGGTGGCGATCAGCGCTTCGGCCACGCCACCGGTGATCTTGGCGGAGGCCGAGGCAATGTCCCCGGTGCCGGTGTTCAGGGCGGCAAAGGTGCCCATCATGCCGGTCACGGTGCCGAGCAGCCCGAGCAGCGGGGCGGCGGTGATGCAGGTGTCGAGGGTGGGCAGGCCCTGGCTGAAGCGCTGCATCTCCTGGCTGGCGGCGCGGGTGAAGGCGTTGCCGAGGGAATGCTCCTTGTGGGTCAGGGCGTAGACGAGGATGCGGGCCACGTAGTCCTGGCTTTTCTTGCCCAGTTCGACGGCGCCGTCGATGTCGTTGACCTCGACCCGCTCGAGCATCTTGTCGACGAGTTCGGGCTGGCGGCGGCCGTTCTCACGGAAAATGAAAATCACGCGCTCGACGGCGACCGTGATGAGGAGGAAGGAGACAATCAGGATGGGCCACATGATGGGCCCGCCGTGCTTGAACAGCTCCATGGAGGTCATGGGGCTGCCATCTTCGTTGGTCAGCAGGATCGCCAAGGGCAGGTATGCAGTGATCATAATGAGGGGGAGGATTTACTTTGTCGGGATGGGATGTTCCGTTTGGAAAGTCGGGCAAACTACAGCACGCGGTGCGCCACAAGCATAAGACAATTCAACGGCGCCACCGGGTGGCCGAGACAGGGTGAGAAGGAGTGAGGGGACAGAGGCAAAGTGACCGAAAATTATCTCAGAAGGCAAATGTTGCCGACATACACTTTGGACTGTCAATGCGGTTTGTCGTGCCCTGACATAAAAATTTGCAGGCCGGCAAAATTGGCTGCCCGACTAGGGATCGAACCTAGACTAAACGAGTCAGAGTCGTTTGTGCTACCATTACACCATCGGGCAGTGGACAATTTGGCGGGCGCTGCGGGCGCCCGCGTGGATTGAGTTCGCGCTTGGCCGGCCGAGAATGGAGCCGGCGATGGGATTCGAACCCGCAACCGCCTGTTTACAAAACAGGTGCTCTACCATTGAGCTACACCGGCGTGGCGCGCCTCGCGCAAAATTTTCAAAAGGACTGGAAAAAAACACAAAGTGGTGGCTCCCCCGGGACTCGAACCCGGAACCAATTGATTAAGAGTCAACTGCTCTACCATTGAGCTAGGAAGCCGTCAAAAATAGGAGTGGCAAACGTTATTATCGCCCGGGGCTTGTCAATCCCCATTCCCGGATTTTGCCCGTCCGCGTGTTTTCGCTCTGAAAATCGGCAAAAAATTCCGCCGGGCATTCACGTGATTCCGCCGGTCTAGGCTGGCGTGGCGAGCTCGCTCAGCAGGCGCAGCCCGGGTGGCGCCGCGAGCAGTCGCGGCACCACGTTGATGAGCGAGGCGATCGTCGCGTCTTCGCCGGCCACGCCGCCGTTGACTGTCACGTCCAGGTCCGGCCGGCCCGTGATGCGGATCGCATCGTGCGGCGCCGGTGCCTCGAGATACATTTTGATCTTCAGCGCGATTTTTTCGCGACCGGCCGCCGTGCCCGTGGCGCGCTGGTGGATGCCGCAGGTTTGGCCCGCGGTGACGTCAAAAAACCGGGTGCGGAGGTTTCTCTCCGCGATCACCGGCTCGCCGGTTGCGGCAATCTGGTCGAGCTTCCAGCCCATCGCGTGGGCGACCAGCGCCACGGATTCGCGCAAACCGGCGTGTCCGGCCTGCCCGCTTTGCAGCTTGGCGCGGAAGGCAACCGGATCCTGCCCGCAGCCGATCTTGGCCTGCAGCGGCTGGCGGCGCGTCGAGGCATCGACTACGCGCTCCACTCTGATGTGGTCCACCGCGCGGCAGACGCCCGTCAGGCAGATGGGCAGCAGGTCCATCACGAATCCCGGGTTCACCCCCGTGGCGACGAGGCGGGCCTTGGTGTAGAGACAGAGCGCATTCAACTCCCTGGCCAGTTCGGGCGATTGCAACGCCGGATAAATCAGTTCCTCGCAGGTCGAGGCCACCGCAAGCCCGAGCTCCAGCGCCGGGCGGATTTGCTGCAGGGTGGCGGCGGCACTAGAGGAGGCGGTGTGCAGGATCACCTCGGGCTGGGTTTCGCGAAAAAGCTCCTCGAGGGTGGGGCAGAGGCTC
>DATFUQ010000228.1:0-6157 GCA_035260745.1 Lacunisphaera sp.
GTGGTGCAGCAGCAGCGGGGGATATTTGACACCAGCACAGTTGACCGAAACAGGCACTGTGACCATGACAATTTTTCAACTTATCCGGGGCCCACCTCTCCAGGGCGGAACAGCAAAAAGCCGCGCCAGTGATGGCGCAGCGTGAGGCAGAGGACCGGCGGTGGGCGCTCAGACGGCGATCTCGCCGCGAAGGTAGAGCACGGTGTGGCCGGCGATGCCGACGCGGTCACCGCGCGACACGCAGAAAAATTCGCCGCCGCGCGCCGAGAGTTGGCGGGCGAACAGCTTGGTTTTGCCCAGTGACCCGGCCCAGTAGGGAATCAGCGCACAATGCGTCGAGCCGGTCGCGGGATCTTCGGCGATGCCGGACTGCGGCGCAAAAAACCGGGAGACAAAATCACAATCGATTCCGCGGGCCGTGACAACCAAGCTGCGGCCACCCAAGGCCGCGACCTTGGCCATGTCGGGCTGGAGCGATTGCACTGCCGCAGCATCGGGCAGCACGGCAAGCAGGTCGAACTTGGTGCGGCCAAGCCAAAGTGGAGTCTGGCCAATGGCCGCGATTACATCACGCGCCGCGGTGGTTTCGGGCACAGGCGGAGTCGACGGGAAATCTAATTCCAGCAAATCGCCCTGCCGCGAAACCGTGAGTGGTCCGCTTCGAGAATCAAAAGTAACAAGATTGCCAGACAAGCCGAGCAGGGTAAACAAAGTGAAGGCGGAGGCGAGGGTGGCGTGGCCGCAGAGATCCACCTCCACCGCCGGAGTGAACCAGCGCAGGTGGAAACGCCCGGGCGCAGTGCGGACAAAGAAGGCGGTTTCCGCGAGGCCGTTTTCAAACGCGATGCCCTGCATGACTTCATCGGGCAGCCATTGGTCGAGTGGCACCACGCCCGCCGGATTACCGCGGAAAGGTTTGCTGGCGAAGGCATCCACCCAATACAGCGCAAGTTTCATGGGGACAATGTAGCAAAGCCCGTGGCTTTGAACAGGGGCAGTGACCGCGATGCCGCGCGATACAGTCGGGCGGCGCTCAGGCGTATTGCGCCAGTGCCGGACCTGTGAGTCGGAACACACGCCAGTCGTCGAGCTGCACCGCGCCGAGGCTGCGGTAAAAGCCTTTGGCGGATTCGTTCCAGTCGAGCACCGCCCATTCCAGGCGGCCGCAGCCCCGGGCGTTGGCGATCTTGGCGAGATGGAGCAGCAGAGTCTTGCCGGTGCCGTGTCCGCGGAATTCGGGTTTCACGAACAGGTCTTCCAGATAAAGGCCGGGTCGGGCGAGGAAGGTGGAATAGTTGAAAAAATAAAGCGCGAAGCCGGCGGGCCGGCCCTCCACTTCGGCGATGATGACATGGGCCGCGGGCGGATTGCTGAAGAGAGTGTGGTGCAAAGTCTCTTCGGTGGCGACGACTTCGTGCAGAAGCTTTTCATAGATGGCGAGGTTGCGGATGAAGGTCAGGATGAGCGGCACATCGGTGGCCGAGGCGGAGCGGATTTGGCAGGGCATGGTCAGGTTCATATGGCGCTGTTTTCGCGGAAGCGAGTGCATCATCCGGGCGGCACGGCATGATGCGTAAAAATTGCGGGGCAATGCTTTACGGCATTGCGGGAGCAAACGACTTCTGTTGATGTCTGAGGCAGCAACCAATCATATGAAAACAAGCCAACTTCACGTCTCCCTTTCCTTGCGTCGTCTGTTCGTGGCGGCGCTGCTCGGCGCATCCCTGGCGGGCCTTTCCGGCTGTCTCGCCGTGGCCGCAGGGGCGGGGGCGGGCGCCGTGGCCTATGTGCGCGGGGAACTCCAGGTCAACCTTGCCAATGACTATGACAAGGTGGTCGATGCTGCTCGTGGCGCGATCAAGGATCTCGAGTTTGCCAAGGTCAGCGAAAACAAGGACGCGCTCAACGCGGAGCTGGTGGCCCGCACGGCTTTGGACAAGAAGATTGTAATCTCGATCAGCAATTCCGGCAAGAAGCTGACCAATATCAAGATTCGGGTCGGAGTGTTTGGGGACGAGCCGCTCTCCATGTCCATCCTGGACAAGATCAAAGCCGGCCTCTGAGCACCGAGTGGAGCTCCGTCAGCCGAGGGCTGAGATGCAGGATTGCAATGCGGGCAGGGGGGCCTGATACCAAGGCTCAACTTTTCCATGCTCCGCAAGCTCATCTCAAAAATCCGGCAGACCTTCACCAAGGACGTAAAACGTCCCGAGACCAAACCGGTCCACAAATCCAGCCGGCCCATCCCCAAGGGAGGCGATCATCGTCACGAAAGACGGGGCGGCGGTCATCCACCCCGGCCCACTGGTCCCGCCCGGCATCAGGGACAGGCGGCCCCGAGGCCGGCGGTTGCGCCCAAGCCCGCCCCGGCGCCCCGCACCGTTCACGCGCCCAAGCCGTTGCCCGAGGTGCCGAAGATGGACACAGCCTTCACGGCGCTCGGCCTCAACGACCGCCTCGCCTATGCCGTGCAGCAGATGGGCTATGAAACGCCCACGCCGATCCAGACGCAGGCCATCCCCGCGGTGCTCGCCAACCGCGACGTGATCGGCTCGGCCCAGACCGGCACGGGCAAGACCGCGGCCTTCGCCCTGCCGATCCTCCAGCACCTCGACCGCCACGGAGCGCTTCGCGTCCTGATCCTCGAGCCCACCCGCGAACTCGCCGTGCAAGTCGAGGAGGCTTTCAAGAATTTCGCCAAATTCACCGACCTGCGCGTGACCGTGGTTTACGGCGGCGTGGGTTATGGCAAGCAGCGCGAGGACCTCGCCCACGGCATGGACGTGCTCGCCGCCACGCCGGGCCGCCTGCTCGATTTCATGGAGCAGGGCGAAGTCCGGCTCGATAGCATCGACATCCTCGTGCTCGACGAGGTCGACCGGATGCTCGACATGGGGTTCCTGCCCGACGTGAAACGCATCGTGCAGAAAGTCCCGCGCGAGCGGCAGACGCTGTTTTTCACCGCCACGCTGCCGCCCGAGATCGAGCAGCTGGCCGCCTGGGCCCTGCGCGATCCCTTCAAGATCGCGGTCAGCCGCGAACGCTCGACGGCGGAGACGGTGGCGCACGGCTTTTATCCGGTGGTGCAGGCGCAGAAGTTCGACCTGCTCGTCCATCTGCTCGAGCAGACCCAATACAAGAGCGTCCTCATCTTTTCGCGCACGAAGGCCGGCGCCGATTATGTAGCCAACCGCCTGACGCAGGCCGGCCATACCGTCGGCGTGATGCACGCCGACCGCAGCCAGCAGGAGCGCACCGACGCACTGAAAGGCTTCAAGTCCGGCAGATTCGAGGTGCTGGTCGCCACCGACGTCGCCGCCCGCGGCCTCGACATCGCGGGGGTGTCGCACGTCATCAACTTCGACGTGCCGGAGAATCCCGAGGACTATGTCCATCGCATCGGCCGCACCGGCCGGGCGCTGAACACCGGCGACGCCTTCACGCTCGTGACCGAGGAAACCTGGCGCGACGCGCGCAGCATCGAGCGGTTCATCGGCATGACGATCGAGTGGAAGAAGGTGGAGGGCTTCAATTACACCTACTCGGGCATCTTCGACGGCGGCGGCATGCCGCAGGTCGCGCCCGAGCGGCCGAAGAGCCGGCTCACCCGCGGCGGCGCCCGGCGCTGACCGGGCCGGTTGGCGGCAAATTGCCGCTTGAACTATATTCCTAGGCGAGTATATAGAATCGCCATGGATTTGGTGAAGATCTACGAATGCCTCTGCGATGGCACCCGGTTGCGCCTGCTGAACGTGCTGGCGCAGGGGCCGCTCTGCGTGTGCCACTTCCAGGAGATCCTCGCCGAGCCCCAGGTGAAAATCTCCAAGCACCTCGCCTACCTGCGCGCGCGCGGACTGGTCGAGGTCGAGCGCGAGGGCAACTGGATGATCTACGAGCTGCCGGCAAAGCCTTCGCGCGAACTGAAAGCCAACCTGGCCTGCCTGCAGGACTGCGCCGGGGAGAACCCGGTGTTCCAGCGCGACCTCGCCCGGCTGAAGAAACTGGCGCCAAAGTTTGCCGAAACCAGTCCGTGCGGCTGCCACTGAGATTTCTTATGAGCCGCCAACCCCCGTTCAAAGTTCTGATTTTATGCACCGGCAATTCCGCGCGCAGCATCCTCGGTGAATATCTGCTTCGCGCCAGGGGAAAGGGGCGCTTTGAGGTGTTCAGCGCGGGGGCCAGGCCGACCGGCCGGGTCAACCCGCTTGCCGGGCGCACCCTGCGCGAGAAATACAACCTCGACGCCAGTGCGGCGCGGTCGAAGTCCTGGGATGAGTTCAAGGAGGTGAAATTCGATTTTGTCATCACGGTTTGCGACAATGCGAGGGAAGCCTGCCCGGTGTGGCCGGGGCAGCCGATGATCGCCCACTGGGGCTCGCCCGATCCGGCGGCCTTCGAGGGCACCGAGGAGGAGAAATACCAGTTCTTCGTGAACGTGGCCTCGCAGATCGCCCGGCGGGTGGATCTCTTCTGCGCCTTTCCGGACGACAAGCTGCTCGACGCCGTGGCGGTGCGCGGCGTCGGCGCACAATTCAAGCTGGCCGGCGAGTCGGCGATGAAAACCTGAACCGTCGGGATTTCCCTCAAATCAACATGAACCTGAAGGAGCTCAAAATCTGTCTTCAATCCCGGCCGGAACTCAACCTGGCTCTGGCCCTGCCGGACGGCCGGCTCGTGCCGGCGCACTTCCACGTCACCGAGGTGGGGCACGTCGCCAAGAAATTCGTCGATTGTGGCGGCACCTTCCGCGCCAGCGAGGCGTGCGTGCTGCAGACCCACATCGGTTCGTCCCGGGACGACGGCCACCGGCTGACCGCCGGCAAGCTCGCTAAGATTCTCGATTTGGCGAAGTCCATCCTCACGTCCGGCGAGCTGCCGGTCGAAGTGGAATATGAGGATGGCGTGATTTCGCAGTTTCCTCTCAGGGAGACGCGCGTCGAGGGCACGGACTTGACTCTGCAGCTTGGTTTCAAGCACACCGACTGCCTGGCCAAGTCCCAATGCGGCATTGAAGAAGGCGATGTCGTCGCGGGGGAAGTCGCTGGCTGTTGCGATGGGCCAGGCTGTGTCAAAACCTGCTGCTGAGAATCGGCAGCTGTAGACGCCGCCGTTGATATCGAGCGTCGCGCCGGCGAGAAAAACCGCCGCGCGCCACATCATCAGCATTGCCTCCGCGGCCGAGGGGTATGCCGGCGACCGTGGCCCTGAGTTTCGACATGTTGACAGGCTTGTGAGGCAAAAGACCCGCGGGCGGCAACGTTTGGCATTGCGCGGGGCAAGGCGGGCGCTTCGCTGGCCGGCACGAATGAAACTCGACATACCCGCCGGCGATTTCGCCGGCTACATTTTTGACCTCGATGGCACGCTGGTGGACACCATGCCGTTGCATTACCGCGCCTGGAACCGCGCGATGCAGCACGCGGGGTTGAAGGAGGAGCTGAACGAGGATCTGTTTTATTCACTTGGCGGCGTGCCGACGCGCGGGGTGGCGAGGATCTTTGCCGACCACTACGGGCTCAGCGTGGATGTTGAAAAAGTTTTCCACCAGAAGGAGGCGCTGTTTATGGAACTGCGCTCGGAGATGAAGCTGATCGAGGCCGTGGTGGCTTTCGCCCGGAAGGCGGTGGCGCAACGCGTCCCCGCCAGCGTGGCCTCGGGCGGGCCGCGCGACATCGTGCGGCACACGCTGGAGTTGATGCACCTGCGGGAGCTTTTCCCGGTGGTGGTGACGCCGGAGGACGTGGAGCACGGCAAGCCGGCGCCGGACATGTTTTTGCTGGCGGCCAAAAAGATGGGCGTGGCGCCGCTGCAGTGCCTCGTGTTCGAGGATGCGGAGCCGGGCATCCAGGCGGCCAAGGCGGCCGGAATGAAATGGGTGCGCGTGCCAAGCCGGCGGTAAACGGGGTGCTTTTGATTTGAGTCAAAGCCCGCCAGGCGGTGGGCTGGCGGCATGACGTTTGCCGAACTTGCCAACCCGCGAATCCTGACCCAGCCGGTGTATGAGGCCGGCAAGCCGATCGACCAGGTGGCGCGCGAGTTGGGGCTCGATCCGGCGGGCATCATCAAGCTGGCCTCGAACGAGAATCCCCTCGGCCCTTCGCCCAAGGCGGTGGCGGCGGCCGGGCAGGCGTTGCGCAAGGCCCAGCTTTATCCGGAC
>DATFUQ010000229.1:0-2809 GCA_035260745.1 Lacunisphaera sp.
GGCCTCGACGGCGGTCTATCTCGGGCAGGACGCCTACACTGGCTGGCATTTTGTTCGGGTCGAGGCCAAGCTCCGGCCGGCGCTGGTGCCGGTCACCAAGTATGCCACCGTCAAGACGGATCCGGTGCTCAGCGAAGAACTCTGGGGCATCGGCCTGCGCAACAAGGACGAGGATTTTCTGCCGTACTTCCTCAGCTCGCGCGTGGCGGCCATCATGAAGCTGCCGCAAAAGACCGCCATCCTCGGCAGCGATGTGGCGGGCCCGGGCCTGCCGGTCTTCAATTCCGCCGGCCAGCTGGCCGGCCTGGCGCAGACCTCGTTCGGCCAGAATTACCTGATGTTCTCGCATAACCAGCGCGGCAACCCGATCCTGCTGGTGAACGTGGAGGAAAGCAGCGTGGTCTGGCTGGCCGATGAGGTGCTGCCCAATCTTGGGCGCATCCCCTCGTCCGTGACCGGCCGCCCCATCCCGTGGTTTGGCGCCTACGGCCTGCAGCCGATGGACCTTGAGGTCGCCAAGCTGCTCAAGTTGGAAAACCAGTCCGGCGTCGTCCTCAGCGACATCATCAAGGGCAGCCCCGCCGACCAGGCCGGCCTCAAGGAGCGGGACATCGTGCTCGCCATCGACGGCCAGCCCCTGCCGCGGCTCAAGCCCGATCGCGTCGTCGTCGGCTACTTTGGCCAGGAAGTGTTGCGCCACCGGCCGGGCGACAGCATCACCCTCTCCGTCCTGCGCGGTGGCACGCGGGAGGAGATCAAGGTCAGGCTGGGCGACGAGCCCAAGCTCGCGCGCGAAGCCGAGCGGCATTATTTCGACCGGCTCGGATTCACGGTGCGCGAGTTTCTTTACGCCGACGGCATCATGCACCGCGCCGAGCCGTCCACGCAGGAGGGCGTGATGGTGCATTTTGTGAAACCGGGCGGGCCCGCCGCCACGGCCGGCCTGCAGCCCGACGACTGGGTGCGCGAGATCGACGGCGTCGAAATCAAAAGCTACGCGCAGGCCCTCGGCAAACTGCAGGCCATCGAGGCCGACAAAACCCGCCCGGAATTCGTGTTGCTCACCAGCCGCGGCGGTGAGACTTCCGTGCTGCGCGTTAAGCTCAATTGATTTGGCGGACTTCCCCCGGTGCCGAATCGCCGGCTTGCACCCCCTGGTACATCCGGTCTAGTTCGCACGATCATGTTCACGGGAATCATCGAGGAAGTGGGCCGGGTGGCCTCCTTTGCCCAGGCCGCGGAGGCGTGGAAATTGCAGGTTGCCGCGCAGCTGGTGCCGGCCGGTGTGGCCTTGGGCGACAGCATCGCGGTGAACGGCTGCTGTTTGACCGTGACGAAATTTGCCCCGGGCCATGTCTGGTTTGATGTGCTCGAGGAGACGCGACGCCTGACCAATTTCGGCCAGTTGGCGATGGGGTCGGCGGTAAACCTGGAGCGAAGCCTCCGAGCCGACAGCCGTCTGGGCGGTCACTTTGTCACCGGGCACATCGATTCGCCGGGACGCGTGGAGGTGATCGAGCTGCGGGGGAAGGATTACTATTTGCGGGTGCAGGCACCGGGTGGATTCGCCCGCTATGTGGTGGCCAAGGGCTGCGTGGCGATCGAGGGCATTTCGCTGACGGTCGCCGAGGTGCAGGATGATTCCTTTGCGGTCTGGCTGATTCCCCACACCCTCGCGATGACCAATCTCCGGGAGAAAAAAGTGGGTGAGGCGGTCAACTTGGAATTCGACCTGCTGGCCAAGTATGTCGAGAAGCTCGTTCCTCACCCGTCGACCTGAAGCACCATGTCCACCCGCTCCCAATTGCTCGCGCTCAATGACGAACTCCGCCGGCTCAAAACCGGGGGGCAAAGGGTCGTCACAGTCACGGAGGAAGGCCTGGCCCGGTTGCGCGCGGCCGTGAGTGCCAGCCAGTCTGAATTGTCCGCGCCGGCGATCGCCGAGCCTGCGGCTCCGGCAGTTTCGCCAGTCGTGCGGCGGGCTGTTGTGCCGGGCGCGGCCAGCGCGGCGATTCCCGCGGAGCCGCCAGTGGTCAAATTGCCCGAGGGGGACAAGGCCGCGCGCTGGGCCGCGTTGCGCGAACTCGTCCTCAATCATCCCGTCTGTCTGGCGCACGTTCGTCCGGGCAAGAAGGTCGTGCTCGGGGTCGGCAGCCTGGACGCGCAGATTTTCTTTTGCGGCGAAGCGCCCGGAGCGGACGAGGAGGTGCAGGGCGAACCGTTCGTCGGCCCGGCCGGCCAGTTGCTCACGCGGATGATCCAGGGAATGGGACTGAAGCGGGAGCAGGTCTACATCGGGAACATCATGAACTGGCGCCCGGAGATGTCGACCGGCGCGGGCGGGGTGCAGGTGGGCAACCGCCCGCCTACGCCGGAGGAAATGAATTTCTGCCTGCCGTTCCTGCGCGCCCAATTGCAGATCGTGCAGCCGCAGGTCATCGTTGCGCTGGGCAAGACGGCGGCGGAGGGGCTGCTCGGGCAGGGCACCTTCAAGGCGGTGGGAGATGTCCGGGGCCGCTGGCACACCTTTGCCGGCGTGCCTCTGATGGTAACCTACCATCCGTCCTACATCCTCCGGAACCAGAGCAACAGTTCCAAGCGCGCCATCTGGGAGGACCTGCTGAAAGTGATGGAACGGGTCGCGCTGCCCATCTCGGAGAAGCAGCGCAATTATTTCCGCTGAGCCTGCTGCACGTTGCCGTAGGCGCTGATGACGACATTCTGCCCGGATTTCGCGCGGCCCATGCTGTGGATGGCGGCGGAAAGTGGATTGGGCCGGGCGACTATGTGCCCCGGTCGATCCGCTTCA
>DATFUQ010000230.1:0-9303 GCA_035260745.1 Lacunisphaera sp.
TACCCACCTCCTCAATGGGGTGCTCACCTACTTTTTGCGTTCCGGTAGGAAAACAAGGACCGTGATGCGCAAAGTGCGGGATTCGCCGGTGCTGTTGTGCGCGCCTGCCGCGGACTTGCGTTAGTCAGCACGGATAACCGGGATAGGTCTGAAACGATCACCGCCGCAAGCCTCGCCACCGCAAGGCGGACTTTTCTCCGGGCCCAGCCTACATCGGTCGGCATGGGCCTCGATATTCCCCGACGCACCGATGCAAAACAACCGCAAGCGCGCGCCGAAGCTCGCCGACTCCTCCGAGAAGCCGCTCGGCGAATGGAATACCTATGAGATCTACACCCGCCGGCGACACCATTGAGGTCTTCGTCAACGGCGTGCGCCAGAATCAAGTTGGAAAACTCCCCGTCAGCGCCGGCAACATCGCGCTCCAGATGGAGGGCTTCCCCATTGAATTCCGCAACGTGTGGCTGGAGGCGCTCTGACGAATGCTTTTGATTTTTGTGGAGGGTCCGTCTCCCGACGGGCCGCGGACGGCGTCAAGCGTCCCTGGGTCGCGTGGCTGACACGGCCTTAGGCGAACTGCGCCTGCTCGGCTGCTGTCTCCCAGCTCCCCGAGTCGCAGACAAAAACTTCCGGGTGGATCTGCGTAGCCGCGCCGCACAAGACACCGCTCCAGCTTTCCGCCGCCGGGACAGACTCGTCGGACGCCTCCATCAGGGCGATGACCGCATGCGGGGGCAGGCCGCCACTCTGACCCGCGCGGTCCTTCCAGCGTTGGAACGCCAGCGGGCAGGTCTCGCGGCCGTTGACCGCCATGATGATCACCTCGGCGGCCGCGATGTTCCGCCCGGCTTCCGCGGCCAGCTCCGGTGCGAGGGCGGCATCAATCCGCCAAAGGCGGAAGTCGGGCACAAAATCGCCTGCCAGTTCGCGCACCAAATGCAGATAGGTGGCCATGGCCTTGCGGACATAGGCCAGGTGCTCGTAAAGAATGACGACGTTAAATTTTTTGGCGATCGAGTGGCCGGACGTCACCGGACGGGTCTGGAAGCTGAAATGCGCGGAGGGCACGATGGGAATCCTTTCGGAACGGGCGGGCCTACTTTTTAGCACCACCGCCTCGCCCCCTCAATGGGGTGACCACCCACCTCATCCTGCAACCAAGCTGTAGGACAAGCCGGGCCGCAGCTGGGGCTGCGCGACTGATCCCGGGCTGGCAGCTGTGCCACCCGACGGGGGCTAATACATCCCGTCCGCAGAGCACTGGGGAACAGGAAGCCAGCAACGGGAAGCGGCAGCGGTGCATCCTCAGTTCTCAGTAAGGCCAACGCTACTATCTGGACGCAGAAGATCGTTCGCAATAAGGCGCGGGACAGACGTGTCAGTCGCAGACTCCGAAGACTCAATTGGAAAGTTCTCCGTATTTGGGCGCATGAACTTAGCCGCAGGAACGCGCCTCGGCTGTTGCTTCGTGTCCTTCGTGCTCTTCGTGGTTAATCTGTGTTCTGTGGCTAACCCAATCCCCACGGCAGGGTGGACTTTTCCGGGGCGCGGCCTACATCTGACGGCATGTGGACCTTATCCGTCGCGTGGTGGGAGCTCGTTGTTCGCTCGATCATCGTCTACGGCGTGCTGATCGTCCTGCTCCGCATCACCGGCAAGCGGCAGGTCGGCCAGCTCGCGCCCTTCGACCTCGTGCTGCTGCTCGTGCTGTCCAACGCCGTGCAGAACGCCATGAACGGCGGCGACAATTCCGTGACCGGCGGCATCATTTCCGCCGTCACCCTCATCGGCCTGAACTACACCGTCGGTTACCTGACCTTCCGCAGCAAACGCCTGGAGGTCCTGCTCGAGGGCCAGCCCGAGGTACTGATCCACAACGGCAAGCTTTTTGAAAAGGTGATGGCGCGGGCCCAGCTCACGCACCACGAGCTCAACGCCGCGCTGCGCCAGGAGGGCTGCGTGTCGGTGGCGGACGTGCACTGCGCCATTTTGGAGAACAACGGCACCATCACCGTGCACCAGCGCCCCGCCGCGTCCCCGCCGGTCCGGTAGGATTCCGGTGCTTGTTTTAACCACGGAGGCGCGGAGTTCACGGAGAGCAAACCGCTCCCCTGTTTGTCTCTGTGTCCTCAGTGTCTTTGTGGTTCAATAACCATCCCGTCCCATTCCGTAAATCCCGTCCACTGTCCTGGCGGCCGCGCAAACAGGGATTGCGTCAGCCGCCGGCTGGGATGGTTTCGCGATCTGCGCGGAGGCGGCTGAGCGCCGGTGGAGCGCGACAGCTCCGTCGCCAAGGCGATGGCCCCAAGGAGTGCTCTCGCCCCGCCCTTCTGCAGCCAACTCGCAGCTTAACGCTTAAAGCTTACCGCCGGCCTTCTCGAGTTCTTCCCAACGAGAGAAGGCTATCGCATGCTCCCGCTCCAGGGCGTCAAGCCGGCCTTTCACCTCGGTGAACTTCTGCGGCTCCTTCTTGTAGAACGCGGGGTCGGCCAGCTTCGCCGTCAGCTGCGCCTGCTCCTGCTCCAGCGCCTCGATCTTCGCCGGCAATGACTCCAGTTCCTTCTGCTCCCTGCCGGAGAGTTTGCGGGGTCTGGCGGGTGACGCCCCGCGGGACGGGGTCGGCCCGCCTCCAGTTGGTTTTACCGACGCGGCCTTCGCCGCCGCCATCGCCTGCTTCTGCTTGTCGTGCTGCCAGTCAGTGTAGCCGCCGACATAGTCGCCGATGACCCCGCCGCCCTCGAACACGAGCGAGCTGGTGACAACTTCGTCCAAAAATTCGCGGTCATGGCTGACGAGCAGCACCGTGCCGGGAAACTCCACGAGCAGATCCTCCAGCAGGTCGAGCGTCTCGACGTCGAGGTCGTTGGTCGGCTCGTCGAGCACGAGGACGTTCGCCGGCTTGGTGAAGAGCCGCGCGAGCAGCAGCCGGTTGCGCTCGCCGCCCGAGAGCACGCGCGCGGGCGTGCGGGCGCGATCGGGCGTGAAAAGAAAATCCTGCAGGTAGCTGATGACGTGCCGCGTGCGGCCGTCGATCGTGATGTGCGTGTTGCCGTTCGCGATGTTGTCCGCGACGGTCCGGTCGTCCTCGATCTGCGCGCGGAGCTGGTCGTAGTAGACCACCTCCAGGTTGGTGCCGTGCTTGATGACACCGCGGGTCGGCGCGAGCTGGCCGAGCAGCAGCTTGATCAACGTGGTTTTGCCGGCGCCGTTGGGGCCGATGAGCCCGATCTTGTCGCCGCGGATGATCGTCGTGGACAAATCCTTCACCAGCACCTTCCCGTCCGGCCAGGCGAAGGACATGTTCTCGACGTCGACCACCTTCATGCCGCTGGGGATGGCCTCGCTGACGCGCAGGGTGACGTTGCCGACGGTGGCGCGGCGGGCGCGGCGCTCGGCGCGGAGGACGTGCAGCTGGTTGATGCGGGCGGTCGCGCGGGAACGCTGGGCGCGGACGCCGCGGCGGATCCACTCCTCCTCCTGCGCGAGCTTCTTGTCGGCCAGCGCCTGCATGCGTTCCTCCGCCTCAAGCCGGTCCTGCCGGCGCACGAGGAAAGTGTCGTAGTCGCAGTCCCAGTTCGTGATGACGCCGCGATCGAGCTCGACGATGCGCGTGGCGAGTTTCTTCAGGAAAGCGCGGTCGTGGGTGACGAAGAACAGGCCGATTTTCTCCGACAGCAGGAATTCCTCGAGCCAGAGGATGGACGCGAGGTCGAGGTGGTTGGTGGGCTCGTCGAGCAGCAGCAGATCGGGCTGGCTGGCGAGCGCCTGCGCCAGCAGCACGCGGCGCTTCAGCCCGCCGGACAGCGCGGAGAATTCCGCGTGCGAATCGAGCCCGACGTGGCCGAGCAGATCCTCGAGGCGCACCTCGCGCTCCCAGTCCTCCTCGTGTGCGCTGCCGGAGCGCAGGCCGGCGGAAACGATGTCGTGCACGGTGCCGGTGAGGCCGGCGGGCACTTCCTGCACGAGCCGGGCGAAATGCGCGCCCGGCTGGCGGAAAACCTGGCCGGTGTCGGGCAGGATCTCGCCGACGATGAGCTTCATCAGCGTGGACTTGCCCGCGCCGTTGCGCCCGAGCAGGCACACGCGTTCTCCGGCGTTGACCTGGAAATTGACATGGTCAAGGACGGCCGGGCCGCCGAAGGCATGGGAGACATCGAGAAGACTGAGAAGCGCCATGGGAAGGGACGAACGTAGGCCGCGCCCCCGTCAGCGCAACCCAAAGCTCGGAAACCTTTTTGACAGGATTAACGGGCAGCAGGGGATTTTCCCAATCCCGTCCATCCAGTAAATCCTGTCCAAACTTGTCGGGTCACTTCTTGTCCACGCTGTATTTGCCCGCGCCGGCGAAGAGCAGCACCAGGCAGCCGCCGAAATAAAGCCACGCGAGCTCGCCGTTGCTGTTGCCCATCAGCTTGGCGGAATAAACCACAAAGAAGGCCACGCCCATGGTGAAGGCCAGTGCGAGCGCGGCCAGGCGCGTATACAGGCCGAGCACCAGCAACACCGAGCACCCCACCTCGGCCAGGATGGTGAGCAGAAAGCTCGGGGTCTGCCCGATGCCCAGCGGGTCCACGAAGGACATCTTGCCCGCGAGCAGGTGCAACAGCTTGTCCCAGCCGTGGAGCCAGAGCATCGAGACGCCAAGCAGCAGCCGGAGCACCAGCAGCCCGAGATCCGGGCTGCTCGCGATGAATTCAAGGCGGAGAATTTTTTGCATGGGTGATGCGCGCCACGATTCACAAATTTGCCCGCGCTGCAACCCCGGGACGGACGGCCGCGACCGGTTTGTCTTTCGGCCCGGCGTGGCTACCCTCCCCGCATGCCCGCCAAAGCCCCGCCCATCGACGCCGGTGTCCGCATCGGCCACGTCCACCTGAAGGTTGCCGACCTGCAACGTGCGCTCGACTTTTATGTCGGCGTGCTTGGCTTTGAACTGACGCAGCGCTACGGCGCGCAGGCCGCGTTCATCTCCGCCGGCGGCTACCACCACCACATCGGCCTGAACACCTGGGAAAGCCTCGGCGGTTCGCCGCCGCCCCCGGGCAGCACGGGGCTTTTCCACACCGCCATCCTCTACCCCACGCGCGCGGCGCTGGCCGACGCGCTGCGCCGGCTCATGAAGGCCAAGATCCCGCTCGACGGCGCGTCCGACCACGGCGTGAGCGAGGCGCTGTATTTGCGCGACCCCGACCGGAACGGCGTGGAGCTTTACTGGGACCGGCCGCAGGCTCAGTGGCCACGCGATAAGAACGGCGGCCTCGCCATGGTGACGGAGCGGCTGGATTTGGAAGATCTGCTGAAAGCAAAGTAAGACGCGACACGCCCTGCTCGCACTCCAGACTGGCGCTCGGACCGCCGGCCGCCAAGCTCGCGGCCCATGCACCCCACCCCCGCGCGTGAAGCCACGCGCCTGAGCGAACTGTCGCCCTTGCAATGGAAATCCGGCATCGCCGCGTGGCTCGGCTGGCTGTTCGACGGGCTGGAGCTGCACCTTTACACGCTCGTCGCCACGCCGCTGGTCATCCAGCTCCTCCACACGGTCAGCACCGATCCCGCGGTGAAGGAAAAGAGCGCCTACATCCAGGCTGCGTTCCTCATCGGCTGGGCGCTCGGCGGCGCATTCTTCGGCCGGCTCGGCGACAAGCTCGGCCGCAGCCGCACGCTGGCGCTCACCGTGCTCACCTACGCGATTTGCACCGGGCTGTGCGCCTTCTCCCAAACATGGTGGCAACTGATGATTTTCCGCTTCACCGCCGCGCTCGGCATCGGCGGTGAATGGGCCGTGGGCGCCTCGCTGCTCGCGGAGACCTGGCCGCGCGCGTGGCGGCCCTGGCTGGCCGCATGCCTGCAGACCGGCGTGAACCTCGGCATCATCCTCGGCGCCGTGCTGGTCGGCCTGCTGTCGCTCGTGCTGCCGCCCGACTCGGAGCGCTGGGTGTTTCTCATCGGCGTCATTCCCGCGCTGCTGGTGTACTGGATCCGCCGCCACGTACCGGAACCCGAGGCGTGGCAGAAGGCGGAGGAAGCGGTCGGCCACCGGAACCCCGGTGCGCGCGAGCTGTTCCGCGGCCCGATTCTGTCGACCACGCTGCGCACGACCCTCGTCTGCGCGCTCGGCCTCTCCGGCTGGTGGCTCTTCCTCTTCTGGCAGTCGCAGCACCTGCGCAAGCTGCTCAACGACACCGGCGCGCCCGCCGGCGAGGTGCTGCGGCTTGTGTCACTCTCCTTCCTGCTCGTGAATGTCACGTCCATCGCCGGCAACTTCTTCGGCGGCTGGCTGACACGGTGGTTCGGCAACCCGCGCGCCATCCTGCTCCTCTTCGTCGGGCTCGGCGCGAGCATTGTCGGTGCGTTCATCGGGCCGCGTCCCGTGGGCGAGCTGGCCTGGTTCTGGTGCCCGCTGGTCGGGTTCTTCTCCGGCGTGTTCGGCCTGTTCACGATGTATCTGCCGCCGCTGTTCCCCGTGCTGCTGCGCACGACGGGGGCGGGTTTCTGCTACAACATCGGGCGCATCGCCGCCGCGGTGGCCTCGGTGGTGTTCGGCTGGCTGGCGCCGGTCGGCGACTTCCGCGCGGCGTTGCTGTATTCGGCCCTGCTGGCCTTCGGCGCCGCCATCGCGGCGTGGTGGCTGCCCGAGAAAACCGCGGAAGCCTAGTTCACGCCCAGCTCGGCGAATTGCAGCGACACGCTCGGGGCCTGGACCTCGCCCCCGCTGAAACGGCGCAGCAGGCTGCTGGCCGCCCCGAGAAAGATCTCATAACGCCGTTCGTAGGCATCCGCCGCCTGGCCGGTTGACTCGATGACGGTGAGAATCACCAGCGTGCGCCGGGCGGACAGTGTCAGCACCCGGATGGGCGTGAGGTTCATCCGTTCCGGCAGCGGACCGGCGCGCAGGTCGATCACCCCGGTGCCCGAGCTCGCCTCGATGTCCACCACCTGTTCGCCGTCGGCGGTGAGCGCCCACCAGCGGCCGCGCTCGAGGGAGATGCGTTCACAGTATTCGCCCGCCCACCTGGGCAGGTTTTCGATGTCGGCAAGGAAGTTGAAAACAGTGTCGCGCGGGGCGGACACGGTGACGGCGATGGTGCGGATGTTCATGGGATGGATCATGTCTGAGGGTTAATTCGGGGCGGGCCGCCGGCGCTGGCGGGCGGGAAAATCACTTGGGCGGTTACTTCACGGCCTTCGGATCAAATTGCGGATTGTGGATCAGGCCGATGATGTTGCCAAAGGGGTCGAGCACCGATCCGACAATGATGCCGCCGCCCACGTCCTTGGGCTCGTCGTGCATGGTGGCGCCCAGCAACCGCAGGTGCGCGCAGCTGGCCTCGACATCATCGACGCCCCACAGGGCGACCACGCCGGAGGGCGGGCGGCTGACCGGCGCGTCGGGCATGAGCCCGAGTTCGAAGCCGCCGATGTTGAAACCGACGTAGAAAGGTTCGTCGAAATACGGCAGGACGCCGAAGGCCTGCGCATACCAGGCCTTGGCCCGGGCCAGGTCAGGAGCGGGATAGATGGCGGTGCGGAGTCCTTTGATCATGACGGGATGGGGTGGAATTATTTGGCCGGTTCCCGGGGCAGTGGCAGTGAAGCCAGGCCGGTGGTGAGCAGGGTGAGCACCGGCGCGGAGCGGGCAACGGGGTGATTTGGCATGCCCCACCCTAACACGGGCTCCTGACAACCCTATGTCAGGAGCGTTTAGTCCCCGTGCAAACGGGCGATTTTCGCCGCCTCGGCGCGCATCAGCGCCCGCAGCTTCGCCGGGGCCAGCGCCTCGGCGCCGGCGCCGAACGACAGGAGCCACCGCACCATCCATTCCAGCGACCACGCATAGAGCGCGAACTCCGCGCCGCCGTCGCGCACCTTTTCCTCGATCAGCGTGGCGAAGCTCTCGCGCCGGGCGCGTTCTTGCGCCGAGCGGTGAAACCACACGCGCACCGGCAGGGTTTGCTCGCGGGCGGCGGACTCCTCCATGTGCTTCTTGAAGGAGAACCCCTCGCGCACCTCGAATTTCACCGCCGTGAGCTCGAGCCGCCGGATGCGGTCGATCCGGAAGTTCCGGTGATCCTGCCGCAACCGGCACCACGCCACCAGATACCACGCGCCGCCGTAGAAGGCCACGCCCAGCGGCTCGACGTCGCGCTGCGTCTCCTCCGCCCGTTCGCGCCCCTGGTAGGTCATTTTCAGCACGTGCCGCAGCACCACGCCCTGCTGCACCGGCAGCAGCCAGCGCTGGGCCGCGGCCTCCGGCTCCGCGTGCCGCCGCGACTGGCCGTAGACGAGCGTGCGCTGCACGAGCCGCTCGACATGGTCCTGCCGGTCGCGCGGCAGCACCGCGCGGAGCTTGTCGAGGGCGGACGCCATCGGCGCCTGCAGCGAGGCGTCGGTGAACTGCTTCACGAGTTCGCCGCCGACGAAAAGTGAGGTGGCCTCGTCGGCCGTGAACATCACCGGCGGCAGCTGGTAACCCTTGAGCAGGCTGTAGCCGACACCCGCCTCGCCCGAGATGGGCACGCCCGCCTCGCCGAGCGCGGCGATGTCGCGATAGACCGTCCGCTCGGTGATCCCGAAGTGCGCCGCCAGCTCGGACGCGCGCACGACCCGCCGCCCCTGCAAGCGCAGCACCATCGCGACAAGCCGGTCGGTCCGATTCATGGGATGCGATTAGGAACAGGCCGGGGGCGGACGCCACCGCAAATTTGGCGGGGATGGGGCCGGCTTGTCCTGCGGGGGCTTTTTGACTGGAAAGTCCCCCTCAGGGCCGGCATGAGATAGTGGCTAAACCATGCCCGACCAACCACGCGCGAGCGGCGCCGTTTTTCTTTCCTATGCCCGCGAGGATGGCGAGGCCGCCCGGCGCATCGCCGAAGCGCTGCGCGCCTTCGGCGTCGAGGTCTGGTTCGACGTGAGCGAACTGCGCGGCGGCGACGCGTGGGACCAGAAGATCCGGCGCCAGATCAGGGAATGCGCGCTGTTCATCCCGCTCATCTCCGCCCACTCCCAAGCGCGGGAAGAGGGCTATTTCCGGCGCGAGTGGAAAATGGCGGTGGATCGCACCCACGACATGGCGGAAAACCGCGCGTTCATCGTCCCGGTGCTGATCGACGCCACCAGGGAATCCGACGCGAACGTGCCCGAGCAATTTCTCAAGGCGCACTGCACCCGGCTGCCCGACGGCGAACCCACGCCACAGTTTGTCGAACAGGTGAAGCGGCTCCTGCAGGCGCCGCGGGCCGGAGAAGCGGGCACCAGGTCCGCCGCTCCGCGGGCGGCCCAGCCTGCGGCGGGCGCCCCCCCCAA
>DATFUQ010000231.1:0-2849 GCA_035260745.1 Lacunisphaera sp.
GCTCGTAGCGGCTCAGGTTTCCCGAGCTCCATTCCGCCACCCACACGTTGCCCTTCGAGTCCGACCAGACGCGGCGTGCGCCCTGGCCCTTGGTTGGCGGCTCGATCACCGTCGTAGTGCCGTTCAAATTGATTTTTCCTATGAAAGAACCGGCAAGCGACGCGTAATACACGGTGCCGTCGGGCGTGTGGTGGATGCCGTACGGCCCGCTTCCCTTGGGCGCGTCGAACAGCTTCATCTCGCCGGTGCGCGGATCCAGGCGCCCGTAGATGCCGCTCTGCCCGGTAAACCAGTGCACGCCTTTGGCGTCGAAGGTCGCAGTATTCAGGTTCATGTAGCCGGCGTCGGGCGGTAGCTCCCAGACTTTCACCTGCCGGCCGTTCGCGGAAACGCGCGGATCGACCCGCACGATCGCGTTCTGGCCGCCGTCGGTGAGCCACACCGCGCCGTCCGGACCCATGACTACGCCGTGCGGCGAGGCGCCGCGGCCGAGCGCCACCGTCTCGACCTTGCCGGACTTCGGATCGAGGATGCCGAGGTGGCCGCTCCTCTGGGCGGAGAAATACACCGGCCCGCCGCTCGCCGCGTCGGCCCACACGTCGTGCGCGTGCAGGCCGCGCGGGATCGGGTACTCCTGGACGGAAACCTGGGAGCTGGCATTTAAAGAAAAAAATAAAACGGGCAAAAACAGGGAACGCATGTCGATTCCTGGGGAAACGATCAGCTTGCTTGTGGATCAGCCATGGTTCGATTGCGCTCCCATGGCAAGGCAGGCACCCGCAGGGCGTAGGCGCCGTCGCCCAGCAGCGCTTGCGCGACCAGCATAAAGGTCCACGCCAGCGGGAACTCGGCGCCGCTGTCGCCGAACCAGAATCCCTTGCGGATCGCCCAGTAGTGCGTGACGGCAATCAGCACCGGAAGCGCGAACAAGCTCACGTATCGGGTGTAGATCCCGAGCAGGAGCAGGACGGCGCCCGCAGACTCTGCAACCAGCGTGTAGTAGAGCATCCAGTCCGCGTACCCGTCCCTGCCCAGGCGGTTCCACCAGTTGTCGAAGCCGATGATCGCGAACTTGCGGTACACATGGGCGAAGAAAAAGCCCGCAAGAGACAGCCGCAGCACGAGCGCGGCATAAGGCGCGACGCGTTGGTCGATCACAGCGTCCGCTCGGTAACCAGCGCCTGCTGCGCGAGCCCGGCGCCGGGCAGAACGGCGGCCAGGGCCGCCAGCATAAGCCGCTGTTTTCCGGTCATTTGAACCTCCTCTCAGGGGAACGCTTGCAAACAGCGCCAGTATGCGATCATTCCAGCCCCGGGGAGGCATTAAACGCATGGCTGTGCATCAGAACTACATCAACGGCGAGTGGGCGAAAGCAGGGGCCGGCGCGCCGAACATCAATCCCTCGAACGTGGCGGACGTGGTGGGCGAGTACGCCCGGGCCGACGAGGCCCAGGTGCGCGCCGCGGTCGCCGCGGCGCGGGCGGCGTTTCCGGCCTGGTCGCGCGGCAGCATCCAGGCGCGCGCCGACATGCTGGACAAGATCGGCGCCGAAATACTCGCCCGGAAGGACGAGCTGGGGACGCTCCTGGCGCGCGAAGAAGGCAAGACCAAGCCCGAGGCGGTGGGCGAGGCGACCCGCGCCGGCTATCTCTTCAAGTTCTTCGCCGGCGAGGTGGTGCGCCAGAGCGGCGAGCTGGTGCCCTCGGTGCGCCCCGGCGTGAAGGTCGAGATCACCCGCGAGCCGGTCGGCGTGGTCGGGATCATCACGCCGTGGAACTTCCCGATCGCGATTCCAGCCTGGAAGATCGCCCCCGCGCTCGCCTACGGCAACTGCGTGGTGTTCAAGCCCGCGGATCTGGTGCCGGGCTGCGCCTGGGCGCTCGCCGACATCATCGTGCGCGCCGGGATTCCGGCTGGCGTGTTCAACCTGGTGATGGGCCGCGGCGCGGTGGTGGGCGAGGCCCTGTCGACCTCGCCCGATGTCGATGCGGTCACCTTCACCGGGTCGGTGGCGACCGGGAAACGGGTTGCGCAAAATTGCGCGGCACGCCTCGCGAAAGTGCAGCTCGAGATGGGCGGCAAGAATCCGCAGGTGGTGCTCGATGACGCGGACCTGGATACCGCGGTGAACGTCTCGCTGCAAAGCGCGTTCTTCTCCACCGGCCAGCGCTGCACGGCGGCGAGCCGCCTCATCGTGACGGAGGGGATTCATGACCGGTTCATTTCCGCCCTGACGGCGAAAATGAAAAACCTCAAGATCGACGATGCGCTGAAAGACGGAACCGACATCGGGCCGGTAGTCGATCAGACGCAGCTCGAGCAGGACATGAAGTACATCGAGCTCGGCAAGAAGGAGGGAGCGAAGCTCGCCGCGGGCGGCCAGCGCCTGAAGCGCGCCGCCGAGGGCTACTATCTCGAGCCGGCGCTGTTCGTCGACACCAGGCCGGACATGACGATCAACCGCGAGGAGATCTTCGGGCCGGTGGCCTCCGTGATCCGGGTCAAGAACTACGAGGAGGCGCTCACGGTGGCGAACGACACCCCGTTCGGGCTTTCCTCGGGGATCGCGACCAGCTCGCTCAAGCATGCCGACCACTTCAAGCGCAATTCCGCCGCCGGGATGGTGATGGTCAACCTGCCGACTGCGGGCGTCGATTACCACGTGCCCTTCGGCGGCCGCAAAGGCTCGAGCTACGGCCCGCGCGAGCAGGGGCGCTACGCGGTCGAGTTCTACACGGTCGTCAAGACCTCGTACGTCAACGCCTGACCGGTATGGCCGCGACCAAGCCCCCGAAATCCGGCCTCGCAGCCGCTGCGGCCCCCGCGGCAGCCGCGGCTCCTGCAGCCCC
>DATFUQ010000232.1:0-2530 GCA_035260745.1 Lacunisphaera sp.
GGTGACCAGCGCCTGGGCCTGGGGGATCAACGCCTCGCTGGTGATGGGTGCAATGAAGAGCGTGGAGAATTTCGGCGCCGTTCCGGTGCCGAACTGGTAGTGGGCGCAGCCGGCGAAAAAGAGCACGGAGAACAGAGAACAGAGGACTGCGAACCAACGGCAGGTTGCGAGCTTGCTCGCAACGTGGCGCGCTGGCGCGCCACCGGCACAATTGCGACTTATGGGCATGGGGAGAAAGGCCCCCGTCAGAACAGCCAGAGGCGCTTTTTCTTCTTCGGCTCGGCCGGCTTGGCGGCGGGCTGGGCTTGCGTCATGTTCGCTTCCTGCGCCAGCTTTTCCTCCACGACGACCAGCTTGGTGCGCGCCTGGGCGGCCACCTTGGAGTCCGGGTAGACGGTGATGGCCTCGTTATAGAAGACCTTCGCCGCCTTGTAGTTTCGGCGGTACTTGTAGTAGTAGTCGGCGATGATGAGCTTGCTCTGGGCGAGGACGGTTTTCATCTCGTCGAGGCCCTTCTCGGCCGTGACCATGCCGGCGTCGCCGGGGAAGAGGATCATGTAGTCCTCGTAGTAGGTCACGGCCTCCTTGGTCGAAGCCTGGTCATAATAAGGGCCGTCGACCAGCGATGCGTGGGTCTGGGCAATCTTCAGGTAGGCATCGGGCGTCAGCGTGCTGCGCGGATAGGTGTTGATCATGCGGTCGAGGGAATCGATGGCCGCCTCGGTCTCGCCCATCTGCTTGTAGCCGCGGGCGGCGTTCATGAGCGCCAGCGGGGCGTAGTCGCTGAACGGAGCGGTGAGCACGATGGTCTGGAAATATTCGATGGCCTTCTCCCGATTTTTGAATCCCGGCAGCAATCCGCCAAAAATCCGGCTGCGCTTGCCCTCGAACAACTGGGAAGCGATGCGATACTGCTCACCGATGACCTGGGTGAATTTCTCCGTGCCGGGATAACGGGTCAGCATCAGCTGGTAAGTGTCGAAGGCACCGTATAATTGCCGCCGTTTCTGCCGGATGAGCCCGGTGCGGAAGAGCGCTTCGGGGGCGAAGACGGAGTTGGGGTATTTCTTGGTGACGGTGCTGTAGAGCTTGAGCGCTTCTCCGTCGTGCTTCGCCTCCTCGGCGACGCGGGCCCTGTTCATCAAGTCCAGGGCGTTGTGGCCCTGCTCGTCGGCGAAGCCGGACAAGATGCCGCCCTCGGCGGTCCAGCCGCCCGCGGGCGTCCAGATCAGGTCGGCGGCGAGCCGGGCTGGCGTGAGCAGCAGCGTGGAAAACAGGGCCAGGCAGAGGAGAGGGAGGAAACGGCGCATGAAACGAGTGGTTACCATCGAATAAGAGTGGCGCCGTAGGTCAAGCCGGCGCCGAATGCCACCAGCAGGGTGAGATCGCCGGGCTTGATCCGGCCGGAGCGCCGGGCCTCGTCCAGGGCGAGGGGAATCGAGGCGGACGAGGTGTTGCCGTAACGGTCAAGGTTAACGTAAACCTTCTCCATCGGCATGCCCAGGCTGGCCGCCAGGGACTCGATGATGCGGATGTTGGCCTGATGGGGGATCACAAGGCTGATTTGGTCAGGTGTGAGGTGGTGTTGTTCCATCATTTCCCGGGCGACGGTCTCCATGACGCGCACGGCGCTCTTGAAGACCTCGCGGCCGTTCATCCGGATGCAGTGGGCGTGTTCCGCGACCGACTGGGCGTCGGCCGGGCGCTTGCTGCCGCCGGCGGAGATGTAAAGGTTGTCGGCGAACTCGCCGTCGGCGCCCAGGTCGGAGCCGAGGATGCCGATGCCGGGCTGGTCGACTTTGTGCAGCACCGCCGCGCCGGCGGCGTCACCGAAGAGCACGCAGGTGGTGCGGTCGGTCCAGTCGGTGACGGAGGAAAGCTTTTCCGAGCCGATGATGAGCGCGCGCTTGTAGCGGTTGGTCAGGAGCTGGCCGTAGGCGATCTCCAGGGCGTAGAGGAAACCGGAACAGGCGGCCGCGATGTCGAAGCACGTCGCATGGGCCGGCACGCCGAGCTTGTGCTGCACATAGCAGGCAGTGGAGGGCAGAGGGGAGTCGGGCGACGCGGTGGCGATGATGAGCAGGTCGATGTCCGCGGCGGTCACCTTGGCGTCGGCCAGCGCGGCGGTGGCGGCCTTGACGGCCAGGTCGGAGCAGGCCTCGTCCGCGGCGGCAATGCGGCGCTCGCGGATGCCGGAGCGACTGAAGATCCACTCGTCGGAGGTGTCGACGATCTTGGTCAGGTCGTGGTTGGTGAGCACCTTCTCGGGTGCATAGGAGCCGACACCGGCAATGATTACGGAGGCCATGGGGTCGGGTTAGTTGGCCGCCAGGTCGGCGACGGGCGGCGCGGACACGAGCGCGTTGGCGCGGGCGACATCCGCTTCAGTGTGGTGATACATGTCCTGCTGGATGATTTTCTCGGCGGCGCGGATGGCGCTGGCCCAGGCGTGGCGGTTGCTGGAACCGTGCGCCTTGAGGATGTTGCCTTGCACGCCGAGGAGGGGCGCGGCGCCGTAGCGGTCGGGATT
>DATFUQ010000233.1:0-14865 GCA_035260745.1 Lacunisphaera sp.
ACGCCTTCCGGCAGTTCACGCCGCTGGAAAACGCCCCGCCGACCGAGCGCACCGAGTTCTGGCTCACCTTCGACGCCGACAACATCTACGTCGCCGTCCGCTGCCATGACTCCGCCGGCCTCGCCGGTCTCCGCGCCTACAGCATGCAGCGCGACCAGGACAACGGCTCCGACGACATCGTGCGCATCGTCTTCGACACCTTCCACCGGCAGAGCGACGGTTATTATTTCGCCCTCACCGCCGCCGGCGGCAAACACGACGGCCTCATCCAGAACAAGTCCGAACCCAACGACCAGTGGGACGCCCTCTGGCACGGCAAGGTCACCCGCGACGCCGGCGGCTGGAGCGCCGAGTTCGCCATCCCGGTGAAGAGCTTGGCGTTCGATCCCGCCAACGACACCTGGGGCTTCAACATCGCGCGCGCCGTCCGCCGCAAGCAGGAGGCGATGCGCTGGTCGTGCTTCGTCCGCGCCAAGAACACCATCTCGCTGCCCGACACCGGTGAGATCCACGGTCTCACCGGCCTGAAGCAGGGCCGCGGCTTCGACTTCAAACCCTACGCCAGTCTCACCCGTCACTCCAACCCCGTGCCGGACGAGAAAAAAATCGATTTCAAGCCCGGCTTCGACCTCATCTGGCACGTCACGCCCTCGCTCGCCGCCACGCTCACGGTCAACACCGACTTCGCGGACGCCGAGGTGGACGAGCGCCAGGTCAACCTCGGGCGCTTCCCGCTGTTCTATCCGGAAAAGCGCGCGTTCTTCCTGCAGGACGCCTCGCTCTTCACCTTCGGCGGCATCCACTTCGACCCGCTGCCGTTCTTCTCCCGCCGCATCGGCCTCGCCGATGACGGCACCAAGGTCGACCTGCTCGGCGGCCTGAAGCTCACCGGCCGCGTCGGGCCGTGGACCGTCGGCCTGCTCGACGTGCAAATGGCCGATCACAACGGCGTGGGCTCGAAGAACCTCCTGGTCGGCCGCGCCGCCCTGCAGGTGCTCGACGAGTCGAATGTCGGCGTGACCTTCACCCGCGGCGACCCGCGGGTGAACGGCAATAGCACGCTCGTCGGCGCCGATTTCAACTACGCGAACAACCACCTGCCGGGCAACAAGACCCTCACCGCGCACGCCTCGGTGCAGCTTGCCGACTCCGACTACACCGGCGGCCGGGGCACCGCATCCGTGTTTTCCCTCGACTACCCCAACGAGCCGTTCCAGCTCACCTACTACTTCTCCCGCATCGACCAGGATTACGATCCTGCTCTGGGCTTCGTGCCCCGCACCGGCATCACCCAGGTTCACCTCTGGAATCGCTACCGCTGGTATTTCAAGCACAGCCCCATTCAGAATCTCGACACCTGGTTCGAGACCGACCACGTCATGGACCTGCACGGCCGGCTGCTGGAACGCTCCATGTGGTTTCCCGGTTTCGAGGCCGACACGCGCGCCGGTGATTTTGTTGTCCTGCAATATTCGGAGCATCGCGAGGTGCTCGACGCTCCGTTTGAAATCAGCCCCGGTGTAATCATCCCGACCGGCAGCCGCCTGTGGGGCACCTTCCGCCTCATTTGCGGCACCACCCGTTCCCGGCCGGTCAATGTCCGGTTCGACTACCGGCAGGGCGGCTTCTTCACCGGCGATCGCACCGATTATTCCGGTGAACTTGGCTGGCGGCCTTCCCCCCACCTCGAGTTCGACTTCAACTACACCCTCGACCGGATCCGGCTGCCGCAGGGGAATTTCGACGTCCGCGTCGGCTCGGCCAAGGCCGTCTACACCTTCAGCCCCGACCTGCAGTTCAGCCTGCTCGGTCAATACGACAACCTCTCGGCCCAGCTCGGCGTGAACTTCCGCATGAAATGGACCGTGCAGCCCGGCAACGACGTGTTCTTCATCATCAATCAGGGCTACGACACCTTCGGGGACAGCTTCCGCCCCGTGCAGAACGACACCTCGATGAAAGCCGCGTGGACCTTCCGGTTCTGAACCGGTTGATGTTTTCCGGCCACGCGGGCGACCTGTTACCGGGCCCACGCAGCGAGGAACCGTCCCAACCGCCCGGCTACTTCCTCGTCCGTCACGGCCGCGAGCGATTGGGTCTCCTGCGTGACCAGCAACGCACCGTCCGATTCGAGCACGACAAATACCGGGATGCCAAACCGTAGCGGATCGCCGTATTTCTCCATGACCGCCGCATTTCGTTTCTTGTCGTTACGGGTGTTGGCATCGACGTAAACCAGCACAAAACTGCGTTGCAGTGTTTTCAGTATGCCCGCGTCTGTGCTCAACGCCTTGTGGAGCCGCCGGGTCCACGGGCACCAGTTGGCGCCGAAGAGCACCAAGACCCTCTTGTTCTCCCGCGAGGCCCGGGCCAGGGTGGGGGCAATCAGTTCTTCACCCCTGGCTCGAGGATCAAAAATGTCCGGGCCCATCGCCTTGCATTCCTGCGCCGGAACGGTGGACAGGACGAGACCGAACAGAAGGATGAGTGCGAACGATCTCTTCACAGATTGCTGTTGAGCTTGTCCGACCGATAGAAAATCGCAAATCCCAACCGTTGGCACATCGCAGGCAGCGTTTCCGCCACAACACTCACCGGTCAGCGATAAACGCAAACCGCGGCACACAATTTCCGCCCATCTCGACCGTCTTGGTAAACATCACCGGGGGCCCGGCCCAAATAGCCCGCCTCACTTGCTGGCGTAGCTGAAATCGTCGAACAGCGTCACGCTGTCGGCCTTGGTCCACACGCCGACTTTGCCGGCATTCTTGAATGTGTCGTCGTCCCATTCGAGGGCAGGCTTACCGTCGAGCCTGACTTTGAAGCGGTTGCCCTCGAAATCCACCCGCAAGGTGTGCCATTCGTTTGCGGCCACCTTCATTTCCACTCTCTTTCTCTCGGTCCGCCGGCCTTTGACGGTGTGGTAAATGGTGACGTTGTCCTCGAGTGCGTTGGCGCGGGCGACGTAGTAATTGTCCGAGTCCTGCGCCCGCCAGATGACGCCGCCCGCCTGGTCTTTCTTGCCGGCGACCGGCTTAAACTTCACTTCAACATATCCGTCCTTGATGCTCGGCTCGTTTTTAATGCAAACCGGGT
The DNA here is from genome assembly GCA_035260745.1 of Lacunisphaera sp. Classification (GTDB taxonomy): domain Bacteria; phylum Verrucomicrobiota; class Verrucomicrobiia; order Opitutales; family Opitutaceae; genus Lacunisphaera. The sequence continues at coordinate 3,097 of DATFUQ010000233.1, forward strand.
AATCCGCCTCGCCACTTTGCCTGAGCACGTTCGGCTTGCTTGGCGCGGAATCGTCTTTCTCGACTGTCCATTTCGGCTCGCCCTTGCCGGTTTTCGTTGCCGTCCAGCCTGCGGGGGCTTCACCCAGCTTGACCTCGTCAAAATTGATCGTCGTGGCCAGCGCGGCGGCGGTGGTGAGATTTGTCATGATGATGAGTGCGTTGAGGATCTTCATGATGGTGATGGCTCATTTTATCGCCGCCTGCACCACGAGGGTTTGCTTCAGGCTGTGCGCCAGCGACTCCACCGGCCCCCGGCCCCAGTAGTGCAGGAAAAGATAGCGTGGCTCCTCCCCCGTCATGTGATGATGGATGGCCACGATGTTGATGCCGGCTGCCCGGAGCGATTTGAGCACCGGCTGCAGCTCGTCCTCGTGCACGGCGAAATCGCCGTCCATGATCGCATTGTCGTCCGTCCCGGCGAACGCCGCCCAGGTGTTCACGCCCATCTCCTTGCCCGCCTCGCAGCCGCACGGCATCTTCGCGCTGCGGCCGATGACGATCTTGAACATCCCGTCCTTGGCCTGGCCCTTGGTGCCGAGGAGGCCCTCAATGACCGCACCCGTGATGGCGTTGGTGACGGGGGCGGGGGCCGCGCCGAACAGCCGCGCCGGCTGCGGATGCGCCGCGCGGATTTCCTTTTCCCGGGTGAGCGCCGCCTTCACGCCGCCGGCCAGCTGCTCCAGCGTGCCCTCGCCGCCGATGTGCATGAAGTAAACCCCCGGCTCGGCAAAAAAGAAATGATTGTGCAGCGCCGTGACCTCCAGGCCCGCGTCAAGCGCAGCGGACATCACCGGGTTCACCTCGTCCTCCAGCAGCACCATGTCCCCCATTACCATCACCTCGGCTTTGCCGCCGGCCATGAATGAGGCCCACGTCGTCAGGCCCATGAACGGCGGCATGGTCCAGCCATCCACCTTCACTGGCAGATCGTTGCGGGGTTGCGTGACCTTGAATACGCCCTCGGCGGCGCTCCACGTGCCTTTCAGTCCGGTCAGCGATTCGATGCGAGCGGTGTCCAACGGGGCGGCCAGGGCCGCTGAGGCGAGCAAAACAAAGAGTGGAATTATCCGGGAGTGATTCATGCCCTGAATCTATCCCCGGCGCGTAAGCGCGCAACCTTCCAATTTCCGCCCGCGGTTGACGCAAAAGAAGACCCGGCGTATTGATCGCCCATCCCATGAGCGAAGCAATCAGCACACCGCAAACCACCCTGGCTCATCCGAGCTTCAAGGAGGCCCTGCGCTTCTGGCTGAAGCTGGGTTTCATCAGCTTCGGCGGGCCGACCGGCCAGATCGCCATCATGCACACCGAGCTGGTCGAGAAAAAACGCTGGATCGGTGAGGAGCGCTTCCTGCACGCCCTCAACTACTGCATGCTTCTGCCCGGCCCGGAGGCGCAGCAGCTCGCGATCTATTGCGGCTGGCTGCTGCACCGCACCCGGGGCGGACTGGCCGCCGGCGTGCTCTTTGTGTTACCCTCGGTTTTCATCCTGTGGAGTCTCAGCTATGTCTACGTCACCTTTGGCCACGTGCCGTGGATCGCCGCGATTTTCTCCGGCCTGAAGCCCGCCGTGCTCGCCATCGTCGCCGCCGCCGTGCTGCGCATCGGGGGAAAGGCGCTGAAGAACGCCGTCATGTGGTCGCTCGCGGCTCTCGCCTTTGTGGCGATTTTCTTTTTCCACGCGCCCTTCCCTGCCATTATCGTTGCCGCGGCCTTGCTTGGCTTCCTGGGCGGGCTCCGGTGGGAAAACCTTTTCAATGTCGTCCAGGGCCACGGCGGCAAGTCGGCCGCTGCCTCCGCCGTCATCGACGATGCGCATGCCGCGCCGGAGCACACCCGGCCGTCGCTCGGCCGGACCGGCCGCGTGCTGGGCATCGGGCTGGTGCTGTGGTGGCTGCCCGTGCTGTTCGCCGGCCTCACCCAGGGCCGGCAGGGCACACTCACCCAGGAGGGCCTCTTCTTCAGCAAGGCGGCCATGGTGACTTTCGGCGGCGCGTACGCCGTGCTGCCCTACGTTGCCCAGCAGGCCGTGGAGAATTTCCACTGGCTCACCGCCCCGCAGATGCTCGATGGCCTCGGCCTCGCCGAGACTACCCCGGGACCGCTCATCATGGTGCTGCAGTTCGTCGGCTTTCTCGGCGGCTGGAATCATCCCGGCAATCTTTCGCCGCTCCTCGCCGCCACGCTCGGTGCGGCCCTGACGACCTGGGTGACATTCGTGCCGTGCTTCATCTGGATTTTTCTCGGCGCACCTTACATCGAACTATTGCGCAACCAGACGCGGCTCACCTGTGCGCTCTCCGCGGTCACGGCCTCGGTCGTCGGCGTAGTGCTCAACCTGACCGTCTGGTTTGGCTGGCAGCTCGTGTTGCCCGCGGGCGGCGGCGTGGACTGGTTTGTCGTCGTGGTGGCCGGCCTGGCCTTCCTCGCGATGCAGCGCTTCAAGACGGGCCTCATCCTGGTTGTCCTAGCCGGCGCCGGTTTGGGTTTGCTCAAGTATGTGATACTCTGAACACTTGGCCCTAGACGCCATTGATCTCATGTCTAATCGTCGCTTAAGTCGAATTATATGTGTTTTATACTTAAACTCGTCTTATATGACGATTTATCGATATGTTATAATTCGTCTTTAATGACGATTTATATTGATAAAACTGACCAAATCGCCATATATGACGACTTATGAAACTAATCAATCAAGCCACGGATGAAACCATTCTAGGTGAACTGGGAGCCCGCTTGGCTCAAGCGAGACTGGATAAGAATTTCACCCAAGCCCAGCTGGCGACCCAGGCCGGCATCTCAAAACGAACGGTGGAACGCTTGGAATCCGGCATGGCCGGGACGGAGCTATCGGCATTCATTCGCGTGTGCCGCGTGCTCGATCTGATCGGGCGTCTGGAGGCCCTGATCCCCGAAGCCGCGCCGAGCCCGATGGCCCAGTTGAAATCGGGCGGCCGCAAGCGGCGCCGCGCTTCGGCGGTCAGCACTCCCCCGTCCGCAGTCAACGAGTCCGCCCCGGCCTCGGGTACCTGGACTTGGGGCGAGAAGTCATGAGCACTGTCGCAGAGGTCAGGCTCTGGGGGCGCACCATCGGCGCGGTGTCGCTCGAGGACGGGAGCGTCCACGCGGATTTCCAATATGATCCGGCCTTCGCGCGCAGCGGCATCGAGGTCTCGCCGCTGACGATGCCGCTGGGCAACCAAGTCTACCGTTTCCCGGCCCTGCCGCTGAACACCTTTCACGGGTTGCCGGGACTGCTCGCCGACTCGTTGCCCGACCGGTTCGGCAACGCACTGATCGATGCGTGGCTGGCGATGCAAGGCCGGATCTCGGCCAGCTTCAACCCAGTGGAACGCCTCTGCTACACCGGCGCCCGCGGCATGGGCGCGCTGGAGTTCGCGCCCGTGCTCGGCCCCCGCGCCGGCACCGCGCACCGGATCGAGATCGATGCGCTGGTGGAACTCGCGTCGGAGGTGTTGACGCAGCGCGATGGCCTGCGGGCCACGTTCGCCGATCCCGAACGGAAGGCCGCCCTGAACGACATCCTGCGCGTGGGCACCTCCGCCGGCGGCGCGCGGGCCAAAGCGGTCATCGCTTGGAACGCGCAGACCAACGAGGTGCGCTCCGGCCAGGTCGGCGCCGGGCCGGGGTTCGGCTACTGGCTGCTGAAGTTCGACGGCGTGACCGGCAACAAGGACAAGGAAATGGAGGATCCCAAGGGTTATGGGGCCATCGAGTTCGCGTATCACCTCATGGCCCGGGCAGCAGGCATCACGATGACGGAGTGCCGCCTCCTCGAGGAGAACGGCCGCCGGCATTTCATGACGCGTCGCTTCGACCGGTTGGAAGGCGGCGGGAAACTGCACATGCAGTCGCTGTGCGCACTGGCCCACTATGATTTCAACCAGGCCGGCGCCTACGCCTATGAACAGGCCTTCCTCGTCATCCGCCAGCTGGGCCTGCCGATGGAGGCCGTCGAGGAGGAGTTCCGCCGGATGGCTTTCAACATCGTCGCACGCAACCAGGACGACCACGTCAAGAACATCGCCTTCCTGATGGACAAGGCCGGCCACTGGTCGCTCTCGCCGGCCTTCGATGTGAGCTACAGCTACAATCCCACCGGCCCGTGGACCGACCGCCACCAGATGACGCTGAACGGCAAGCGCGACGGTTTCACACTCGCCGACTTCCAGGCCGCCGCCAAAACCGCCCTGCTCAAACGCGGTCGCGCCGAGACGATCCTGGCGGAAGTCCGCGCCGCAGTGATCCGCTGGCCGGAGTTCGCCGAGCAGGCCAAGGTGGCGGGAGTATGGCGCGATCAGATCCAGAAAAATCTCCGCCTGATGCTGCCCGAGGCGTAAAACCCAGGCCAATCGGGACAACTCACTCGACTCGCCGATGCCCGGGTTGCAAACCCGCCTTTGACGGTTTTCATGTCTCTCCCCTGTCCTCCGTTCTCTGATCCCTGTCCTCTGATGTCCCTCCCGCCCATTCCCGTCACTGTCCTCACCGGCTTCCTCGGCGCCGGCAAGACCACCTTGCTCAACCGCATCCTCACCGAGCAGCACGGCAAAAAGATCGCCGTCATCGAGAACGAGTTTGGCGAGGTCGGCGTGGACAACCAGCTCGTCATCCAGTCTGACGAGGAAATCTTCGAGATGAACAACGGCTGCATCTGCTGCACTGTCCGCGGCGACCTTCTCCGCATCCTCGGCCGGCTCATGAAGCGCAAGGACCGGCTCGACGCCATCCTCATCGAGACCACCGGCCTCGCCAACCCCGCGCCCGTCGCCCAGACCTTTTTCACCGACCCGGAGATGAAGGAGCAGTTCGCCCTCGACGCCATCGTCACGCTCGTCGACGCCAGGCACATCCTCCTCCACCTCGACGACTCGCCCGAGGCCGTGAAGCAGATCGGCTTTGCCGATGTCATCCTGCTCAACAAGACCGACCTCGTCTCCCCGGCCGAGCTAAATGCGCTGGAGAAGCGCATCCATTCCATCAACGCCGTCGCCAAGATCCACCGCACCAAAAACGCCGACATCGCCATCAACAAGGTCATCGGCATCGGCGGCTTCAATCTCGACCGCGCCGTCGAGGTCGACCCGCAGTTTCTCGAGACTGAGTATCCCTTTGAATGGGCCGGCGCCTATGAGCTGCCCGCTGGCAATTACGACCTTGGCATCGGTGCGCACAATCACGAGGGCCACGATCACGACCACGAATGCAACGACGACTGCGGCCATGACCACAATCTGCTCGATGTCGCCATCGCGCCCGTTCGCAGCGCCGCGCCGGCCGACCTTGACACCGCCATCAAGACCACGGTCCTCGCCTTCTCCGACTGGGAAAAGACCACGCAGCCCGGCGAGCCCGTTGCGGTCGATGGAAAACTCCACCGGTTGAAACTCAAGGACGAACACGGCCACTTCCCCGTCAAAATCGAGAAGGCCGGCCACTATGTGCTCTTCACCGGCCACGACGTGCCGACGCACCTGCACGGTCCCGACGGGAAGGTCGTGCGCTACGGCTGGGACCGGACCTTCCGCCACGAGCATTCGCACGACGAGGAGGTCTCGTCGGTCGGCATCAGCACCGAGGGCGAGCTCGACAGCAAGAAGCTCAACGACTGGATCTCGCAGCTGCTCGCGACCAAGGGCGGCGATATTTTCCGGATGAAGGGCGTGCTGGTCGTCAAGGGCACGAAGAAGCGCCTCGTCTTCCAAGGCGTGCACATGTTCTTCGACGCGAAGTTCGACCGCGAGTGGAAGGACGGCGAGAACCGTACCAACACCCTCGTCTTCATCGGCAAGAAACTCGACCGCGCCGCGCTGACCGAGGGCTTCAAGGCCTGCCTTGTTAATTAAACGCGGAGAACGCAGAGTTCGCGGAGAGATGCTTCGGATATTTCATCTTTCTCCGCGACCTCTGCGTTAAAATAATTCAATGAACTTTCAGAAGCACTGGGCCGCAACGCTTGACGACTATGTCATCGACCTCGCGTGGTCGCCGGATGGCACCACCCTTGCCGCCGCCTCGGCCGCGGGCGGCATCACGCTCTACGACGCCGCGACCGGCGCGGTGCGGCATTCACTGCCCGGCCACGACGACGGGGCAAACTGCCTGGCGTGGTCACCAATGGTGAGCAGTCAGCTCCTGGCCACGGGCGGGCAGGACGGGTTTGTGCGCCTCTGGGATGCCTCCACCGGAAAACAAACCGCCGAAGTGAAACTCGGCAACGCGTGGGTCGAGCATCTCGCGTGGCAGCTGGCCGGCGGGCTTCTGTTTGCTGCGGCCGGAAAGAAGCTTGTCGCGCTCAAGCCGGATGGCTCCGTTGCTCACACTTTTCCTGACGCGCCCAAGACAATCTCCGCGCTCGCTTCGTCGCCATCTGGTGCCGCCTGCGCCGCGGCGTATTTCGGCGGCGTGTGTCTCTGGGACACCGCGACGTTTGCCGCGCAGAAGGAGCTGCCCTGCGGCAACGCGATCCTCGCGCTCACCTGGTCGCCCGACGGCCGCTGGCTCGTCGCGGGCTGCCACGACAACGCCGTGCACCTCTGGGTGCCGGCCGAGGACCTCGAGCTGCACATGAGCGGTTACGAAACCAAGCTGAAGGAGCTTTCGTTCAGCCGCGACTCGAAGTGGCTCGCCACCGGCGGCGGCAAGGATGCCTGCGTGTGGGACTGCGCCGGGGCCGGGCCCGAGAATCGCGAGCCCCTGCTGCTGCCGCACCAGGCCCGCGTCTGCGCCGTGGCCTTCCAGCATCAGCACGGCCTGCTGGCCACTGCGGCGGGTGATGGCGAGTTCTGCCTCTGGGCCCCGACGCGCAAGAACCCGCTCGTCGCCGAGGTGAAGCTGCCCGCCGCCGCGACCAAATTCGCCTGGCGCGCCGACGATTCGCTGCTCGCGGTCGGTTCCGGGAAAGGTGCGGTCTATGTCTTCAATACGGTCTGACCCGGGCTAGTCATTGCCTTGACCCCCACCGGGCACTCGGTGAAGTTTTCACCAACATGCCCGGCGACGCCCATGACACCACGCCACCGCCGCTGCCATCGGTCTTCGTCAGCTACGCTTCCTCCGACCGGGCCGCGGCACGGGCGTTGCGCGACACGTTGACGGCCGCGGGACTGGAAGTCTGGCTCGACGAGGACGAACTCGGCGGCGGCGAGGCGTGGGATGCGAAGATCCGCAACCAGATCCGCACCTGCACCTACTTCATGCCGGTCATCTCGGCCACGACCGAGACCCGGCGCGAGGGTTATTTCCGCCGCGAATGGCGCCTGGCCGTCGAACGCACCCTGGATTTCGCCGACGACGTGATGTTCCTGGTGCCCGTCGTGATCGACGAAACCCGTGATGCCGGCGCCCGGGTGCCGGAAAAATTCTTCACGGTCCAATGGCTGCGGGTGCCCGGTGGCCAGACGACCCCCGCCCTGCAGGATCTCGCGCGAAAACTCGCGAAGGGCGAGGCGGTGGCCATCCCGCCGGCGGCCCCGCTCGCACCACCCGCCGCCGAAGGTTCGCGCAAGTCCCGCCGGGCCGCTGAACCGCCGCCGCCGTTTCCCAAGTTCCCGGCGTTTCCCGAGTCCGGCCACCGGGCGCGGTTCGTCTACGACCTCGTGCTCTGGTTCGGCCACCTGATCCACGCCCTGTGGAGCCACCTGCCCCGGTTCGTCCGGGTGATCGCCGCGATGGTGATCATTTTCAACCTGATCTCCTGGGTCTTCCGGGTCAGCCAACCGTCCGATACCCCCAGGAAAACCAAGTCGGATATCGCCGCCGAAGTGAGCAAGGCCCTCGGGTCGGTCGGCTCCGGGGCCAGGCTCCGCGGCAAGGACCGGGCGGCGGCGGCGATCGAATCGGTCGTGGGCACGGCCGCGGAGGCCCTGCAGGCCGGCCGGCCCGTCACGCTGGTCACGTTTAGCGGGGAAGGTGACAAGGCCGGGGAGTATGCGGAGGGTGTCTTCGACGAGGTTTGCTCGCTGCTGCAGAAGGATGGCAAGCCGCAGTGGGGGCTCAGCCCGCTGCCGCTCAAGCCGGACGCCAGCGACGCCGAGGTGGTCAGCCGGGGCCTCCGGATGAAAAGCCGGTTCGTGCTCACGGGTCATGCGGGAGTGCCCATCCCCGGTCTGGCGCCCGCCTTCACCGCCCGGCTGTTCGAGGTCGGCACGGGCCAGATGGTCTGGAAGGAAACATTTGAAACCGCCGCGAACGAGCCCGACACCGTCGCCCAGCGCATCGCCGCCGAGGTGATGAAGCGACTCGAGCCGTCCGCCCCGTCGCCGACGACGCCGCGCACCTGACCCGCCTGCCTAGAAATCCAGGCCGAGCAGCAGTTTCAGCCGCGTGTAGTCCTGCGCCGTGCCGTCCGGGCTGCCGCGGCGGATCTCATGCCGGATCGCCGTGCTCAGCGTCTCGGTGAATTTCTTGGTCAGCTCGATGCGGTTCTCCCAACCGTCCTTTTGCGAGGAGACGGAATAGTAGTAGACCCCGCGGTCCGTCAGCAGCATGTCCCACGACAGCCGCTGCTCGGTCTCCAGAAACGCCGACTCGGAAGTCCGCGAGCGGTGCGCCGCCGGCGGCGAGGTGGTCCAGACATCAAACAAATTCTCCGACACACCGACGCGCAGCTTGCGGGCGGGCGTGGCCAGCAGGCTGACGCCCGTGCCGATCTCCTGCTGGAGCAGAACGTAGTCGGCCGGCACGCTCAGCTTGAGGCTGGCCCGGTTCCACTCCAGCGCGGGCCGGTATTGGATGAAGCTGTTCTTGGTGAAATCGTGCCGCCAGAGGCCGTCGCCCTTCACCATGTCCGTGGTCGTGAGCCGGTTGGTCTCGCTGTAGTCGTAGCGACCGTTCAGCTGCACCTCATCCGACGTCCATTTGCGGCCCAGCCGTCCCTCGAGCGAAAGGGTGCTCCGGTCTGAGGTGTCGGACACCACCTCGGTTGAGAAGGCGACCCGGCCGTGCCACGGCCCGAAGTAGTTGCGCAGCTTCGCGGCCAGCAACGCCGGGTAGAATTTATCGGCCCGCGAAACGTGCTCCGCCTCGGCCTGCTCGGCCTTCTTTTCCTGCTGCGCCGCTTGGGTGGCGGGGGAAGCGGCGGCGACCGGCGCCGGGGCGGCGGGTATCTCCGCCTTGATCACCACGGTGCCCTCCACCGGCACACGCAGGATCCCGAAACGATCGGAACTGAACACCAGGATGTTGCCCTCCTGCTGGAGCAGTCGCCCCTGGACGCGGTCACCGTCCTGGTAAACCAGCACGTCGCGCGCGGGCACCCCGGGCTCGGCCGCCCGGCCGAGGATGGCAATGGCAAGGCTGCAAAGGAAAATCCTGATGGATGTGCGCATGATGACGTCTTCGACGTATCGTTTTTGCCAATATTTCAAAGATTTTTCCACGCCGCACCGCATAAATCTTCCGGTTCGCGCCTAATTGCATGCGCAAAGAACCTAATAGTCCCGCGCCGCCGCTGAATATGGGATTGCCGGGACGCCGAGTCTGCCCCGTCATCCGGCCGTGCGGCGCAAACTTTCCATCGGCTGCCTGTTGCTCGCCTGGCTCTGCGCCAACGGCGCACTGTGGAATGTCGTGCAGGTCGTCGCGTGGGTGAAAATGTATCACGATTTCTCGCAGGTGATGCCGGCCGCCAAGGCCCTGCAGCTCACCTTCGACGGCAGCGCGCCCTGCGACATCTGCAAAATCGCCCAGACCGCGCAGGACGCCGCACGCGACCAACTGCCGCGCAACATCGCCCCCGGCGCCAGCGACAAGCTTGTGCTCACTTTCCAGTCGGTCGCGCCCCTCGTGGTGACCGCCCCTGATTCCGCCTGGCCGGGTGTCGTGAACGACGCCGGCCTCCGGCGCACCGAGCCGGTGCCCGTGCCCCCGCCGCGCGTTTAACGCGCCCTCCTCCCCTGCTGCCACGCTTTCTTTTGCGTGGTGTTTGCCGCCTTCGCCCATTTGGGCCGCGTTTGTGCGCACGCGATTTCCTGCGCACTAAAAATTATCCCTCTTCCATGTATTTTATTCGTTTTATCATTCTCACGCTGGCCGCCATGGCCGGCACGACCACCACCTTCGGCTGCTCCGTCTGCGGCTGCTCGCTCAGCTCCGATTGGGCCGCGCAAGGCTACGACTTGATGCCCGGCCTCGAGGCCGGGCTGCGCTACGAATATTTCGAACAGTCCGAACTGCGCACCGGCACCGGCCGCGTGGACCGGGCTGCGCTCGCGTTCCCGAACGGCGACGAAATCCAGCAGCGCACCCTGAATCGCAACACCTGGCTCGACCTGAACTACGTCGTCGCGCCCTCGTGGGCCCTGGCCGTGTCGGTCCCCTATCACGACCGCTTCCACACCACGGTCGCCAGGGGTGACACCGCCATCTCCACCTCGCGCGCCAGCGGGCTCGGCGACGTGCGATTGCTCGCCCGCTACCAGCATTTCGGCCGGGTCCGGGGTTTCAGCCTTCAATTCGGCCTCAAGCTGCCCACCGGCCGCTTCGACCAGAACTTTGCCGATGGCCCGCAAGCCGGCGAGCTGCTCGACCGCGGCCTGCAGCTCGGCACCGGCACGACCAACCTGCTCGCCGGGGCGTCTTGGTTTGCGCGCCCCGCCACGAATCTGGGCTGCTTCGCCCAAGTCATGCTCGACCAGCCGCTCGCCGCGCGCGCCGGCTTTCTCCCGTCAGCGAGCCTGCACCTCAGCGGCGGCGTCCGCTGGTTGAACCCGAGCCGCTTCACCCCGCAGCTCCAGTTCAACCTCAAATCGGAAACCCGCGAGCACGGGGCCGGGGCCGACACCGCCAACAGCGGCGGCAACTTCGTCCACCTGAGTCCCGGGGTGACCGCCGGGCTCACCACTCACATCCATGCCTTTGCCTTCGTGCAGCTGCCGGTTTACCAGCGGGTCAACGGCCTGCAGTTGGAACCCCAGTGGCTCCTCTCCGTCGGCCTGCGCTGGAAGCCTTGATTCCGCCGGGCGGTTCTGATTCGCGAATCTCATAACAGCGGCTTTGCTCGGCGCATGGCCACTGCCCGGCTCTTCGTCGCCCTTGTTCCGCCCGTCCCCGTCCGCGCCGAGCTGGCGGCGCTCGCCGCACCGCTGGCCGGCGTGCGCTGGACGCCGGAGGAAAATTTCCACCTGACGCTTCGTTTCATCGGCGATACGACGCCGGAGAAGCAGACCGCTTTCGAAAATTCGCTGCTCCGCGTGCATGTGGAGCCGTTCATCCTGCCGGTTGGTGGCATGGGAATCTTCCCCAGTCGCGGGCCGGCCAAGGTGCTGTGGGCGGGCACGGGCCACGGCCACACCCGGCTCTACCAGCTGCGCAAGCAGGTGGACGAGGCCCTGCTCGCCGTTGACAGCAGCCTCGCCGTGCCGGGCTTTCATCCGCATTTCACCGTCGGCCGGCTGAGCGAGAACCATGAGCCGAAGCAAGTCGCCCATTTCGTTGAAAAACATGCCGGGTTCGAGGCGCCGCCGTTCCGCGTGGCGGAGTTCCACCTGATGGCGAGCGAATTGCCGCCCGGGCGGCCGCCAGCCTACCGCGCGCTGCGCAGTTTTCCCCTGGCGAAGTAATCCGCCCGGGGAAAGGCAACAGCTGTAATGCCGCAGCCCGCGCGTTGTGCTTGCAGCGGCGGGGGGATGCCCTTTGTTCGACGCGGTCACCTTTCATGCCTGAAGCAAATTTTCCGTCCAACCCACCCAACCCACCCGTCCCG
>DATFUQ010000234.1:0-3918 GCA_035260745.1 Lacunisphaera sp.
CTGCAGAAAGAGCAGCGCGTCCTGGTTTTGTATAGAGGCCTGCATCCGGCGGGCGTTGCCGTCCACCAGTTGGACGAAGCCCCGCCAGTCTCTATTCAACGCATATTCCCTCAGCCGGGCGCCGTCGCCCCAGATGACTTCAATGCCCGCGGAGTGGGGGCACCCCGCCTCCAAGGCTGCGATCTTTACAGCCTCGACAATGACCTCCGCACTGCGCGCCACGCCCTGCAGGTCATAGGGCTCGGTGATGAGCAACCGCTGTCCGCGCTGCAGATTCAGCCCGACCCGGACGATGACGTCAGCGTAGGCGCGAAGCCGGAGTGCAAAGTCAGGCAGCATGCTGGCGCGGTGTGGTCAGCCGCGCTGCACTTCCAGCAGCACGGCTTCGGCGAGGTAGTGGCTCAGGTAACCGTAGGTCACCATCCCGTAGCCGCCCTGGCCCCAGTTGACGCCCCACGAGTTCTTGAAAATGAAAACCGCATCCTCGATCCGGCCGGTGCCTGATTGGTAACCGACCACGGTCACGGCATGGCCCGCCCCCGCCATCGGTTTCTGGGCGCTGAGATAGGCGCTGCGCAAAGTCCGGTAATTGGGCCAGGCCATGCCCACCGTGACGGGGAACCCTGCGTTGAGGGCTTGGACCAGGTTGTTGAGCCGAGTGGCAGCGTCACGGCCCGGCAGGTTGACCACCGCCACCCGCTGGTGACTCCGCGCCTCCTTGATGATCTCCGGCGGCGGCTCGAGTGCCCCGGGATTTTCGCCATAATGGTAGGGCATGCTGGTTTGGAGCGGTATGCCGTAGGCGCGCAGGGCGGAAACCACTTCGTTGAGGGAGAAACCTTCGTCGGCGTCGTCCGGGGTCGCCTCCGCCGGGCCGGCGGGCAGGGGGGTGCGCTGGACGATCCGCCGCACCGCCCAGATCAGGTATTCTTCCGAGAATTTTTCCGCATGCCCGGAGAGGATCGCGTTCTGAAATTCCAGGGCGCTGACCACGGCAAAGATGGCGCAACTCGGCCGCCGGCCCTGATTTTTCACCCGCAGTTCCAGTTCGGAGAATTTTGGCCGCAGATTGACCTCGGCTTGAACCGCCGCCGGCGTGCCGAACTGCTGCAGCAGGCGCTCCAGGCCGCTCAAGTCCGCCGGGGCTGCGGGGCGGGCGGTGTGCTTGCTGGGCATGGGCGCGGGTTTTGTCCGGGCCTCCTCGTCCGTGGCGGCTTCGAGCACCGGGTCGTAGTGAAAACGGGCCTGCCACTCGGGCGACAGGTCGCGCAGCCGGATCGAGGCCATCCCGCCCGCATGAATGATCACGAGGGTGCGGGCGTTGATCGAGCGCACCTGCACTTGCCGGTAGGTCGTTGGTCCGACGGTGAGTGACTCAAGTTTGCTGCCGGGAACGAGCGCGGACGTCTCGGTCTGCGCCGGCACGTGACCGACGCCAAGCCACAGCCAGAAAAGCAGCACCGCAACTCGGGATGGAACACTCACGGCCATGGGGCTACCCGCGCAGGGCGACGCGGGCTAGCGCAACAGGCGGAATGAATCCAGGAACCGCAGTGCTTCCTTGCTGTTCTCCGTACCGATGGGACCCAGATACATGATCTGGTAAAGCCGGTCGCCCACGAAGTAACACCGCGTCCGGGACACGAACTTGTCCTTCTCATTGACCAGGATGTATTCGTGGCCCGCCGCATCACCCAGCTTGTGCGCGACATTCGACCGGACCACGCCCTTCAGGCTGTCCACGACGCCTTTGATGATGTCGCCATAAACCTTCTCCCGATCAAGCTTGGCGATGGAGCCGGCCGGGTAGTCATTGTAACTCAGGATATAGGCCGTCGAATTGGGCCCGTCATTCGAGAACAGGTGCATGATGCCCTTGCCCAGGCCGGAATTTATCTCCGAGGTGTCGCGCTTGACGGGCTGGGGCATATCCACGGCAAACCGGCCGGGATCGTCCACCAAGGGCTCCGCCCGCAGGGGTGACAGCCACAACAACCCGAGGAAGATAATCAGTCCGCCATGTCTCCTAAAGTTGCTCATGGCGGAGAAGCAATCACACGCGCTGAATCTTGCCAAGCCCGGAGAGGCAATCCGCCGCGGACCACGAGCTTACTTGCCGAGCGACTTCCGGAGATCGTCGAGCTGGTTGGCGGAGCCGAGGAGCACGTTGCGGCTCGCGATGAACTTCGCGTATTCCTCGATGAAGATCTTGCCCGGCGGGCGGAAGTCGAATTCGCCCGGCTTGTCGCGGAAGAATTCGCGGTGCACGCGCGTCCAGACGAGGCGGCCGTCGGTGTCGATGTTCACCTTCGTCACGCCGAGCTTCGCGGCGGGGAGATATTCGTTCGGGTCGACGCCCATCGAGTCCTGGATTTTGCCGCCGGCGGCGTTGATGCGATCGACTTCCTCCTTCGGGACGGACGAGGAGCCGTGCATGACGAGCGGAAAGCCGGGGAGGCGGGCCTTGATTTTTTCGAGCACGTCGAAGTGGAGCGACTGCCGGCCCTTGAATTTGAACGCGCCGTGGCTGGTGCCGATCGCGCAGGCGAGTGAATCGCAGCCGGTTTTTTTCACGAAGTCCTCGGCCTCGACCGGGTTCGTGAGCATCGCGTGGCCTTCCTCGACTTTGATGTCTTCCTCGACACCGCCCAACATGCCGAGCTCGGCCTCGACGGAGAGGCCCCTGGCATGCGCGGCGTCGACGACGCGTTTGGTGATGGCGACGTTTTGGGCAAACGACTCGTGCGATGCGTCGATCATGACGGAGCTGAAGAAGCCGGACTTGATGCAATCGTAGCAGGTCTCCTCGTCACCGTGGTCGAGGTGGACGGCGAAGATGGCCTCAGGGAAAATCTCGGACGCGGAGCGGATGATGGCCTCGAGCATGCGCTTGTCGGTGTATTTGCGCGCGCCCTTGGAAATCTGGATGATGAACGGCGCCTTGGACGAGATGCAGCCCTTGAAGAGGCCCATGGCCTGCTCGGCGTTGTTGATGTTGTAGGCGCCGACGGCGTATTTCCCGTAGGCGTGCCTGAAGAGCTGGGCGGTGGTGACGATCATGGGAGAAGTGGGGCAGAGACAACTACTCCCTGCAGGAAAGGCGCCACAAGCCTATTGTTGGGCGGGATAGACCATCGTGCCTGTCATACTGAGCGAAGCGAAGTATCCACGGCCGCGAGAGTGGCGCCATATTCGGACGCTTGGATCCTTCGCTGCGCTCAGGATGACATTATTACAGAGTCACGCAGGACAGGTCTACCGGGGCGGGAACTCGAAATCCGCCTTGTCCTGCTTGGGCGAGAGCACGAGGTAGGCGCTGAACTTGTTGCCGCGCTTGGACACAAAACCCTCGATGAGGTTGCTGCGGCCCTCCTCGACCAGGAGCCGAACCTCCTCGACCGGGATCTCGACCTCGCAGATTTTGCGCGAGCATTTGAACACGGCGCGGTTGTCCTGGCCGGGCTTGCGCACGTAGTAGGCGTCGTCGGTCATCACCAGTTCGCCCCCGTGCATCTTGCTTTCGCCGATGACCGTGGCCTTGGAAAGGTCGAGCGGCACGCGGGCCTTGCGGGGGATGGGCTTGCCGTCCTTGTCCAGCTTGGCTTTGCGCGGCGGGAACTCCCACGACATCTTCGGGCCCTCGCGCTTGAGAAACGCGTCAAACGGCCGGCCTTTCTTGGAAGTAAAGCCCACGATCAGCTCGGTCTTCCCGTCGGTGACCATCTTGATCACCTGCTCGGGCGGGATGGGTTTCTGGCACATGATGCGGCCGATGCGGAAAGTCTGCTTCCAGCCCTCGCTCTCTTTCTCGCGCAGGATGTAGCTGCTGCCGTTTTCGCACAGCTGCGCGCCGGTCGCGGGATCGGTCCAGAAGGGCGTGAGGGTGGCGATGTCGGCCTTGTCGCCGAAATCAAACTC
>DATFUQ010000235.1:0-3721 GCA_035260745.1 Lacunisphaera sp.
GGCCCCGAGACGACGCACAGGTGGGGGGCGTTGACCGCGGCCAGGGCGAGCGGCGGGGCGAGCAGTTTTCCAACCTCGTCCTCGGACAGCCGCACGGCCAGCATCGCGCCGGCGGGTTGCTGCTGCACCAGCCGTGCGCGCACCGCGACCAGCGCGAGGGCGTCCTCAAGGGTGAACACACCGGCGAGGCAGGCGGCCACGTATTCGCCGAGGCTGTGGCCGAGCATCGCCGTCGGGCGGATGCCGCGGCTCATCCACAACTGCGCCAGTGCATATTCGATGACGAACAGCGCCGGCTGGGTGAACGCGGTCTGGCCGAGCTGCCGGGCCGCCTCGTCGCGCCGCGCGGCCTCCGGATAAAGAATGGTGCGCAGGTCGAGGCCGAGGTGCGGTTGCAGGATTTCGCTGCACCGGTCCACCGTCTGGCGGAAAACGGGCTCGGCTTCATACAGGCCGCGCGCCATGTCGGCGTGCTGGGCGCCCTGCCCGGGGAAAAGGAAGACGACGGGCGCTTCCGTTCCGGCCGGCTCACCGGTGAGCAGCCGCTTGGCGTCGGCCCCGCGCAGCACGCCGATGGCGTCCACCTTGTCGCGGCAGACCAGGGCGCGGCGGTGCGCGAAGGGCTTCCGGCCGGTTTGCAGGGTCCAGGCCACGTCGGCGAGATTGAGGCCCGGGTGGGCCTCCAGATGTTGCGCGAGGTTGGCCGCCACGGTTTCAAGTGCCGCGGGCGTCCGGGCGGACAGCACGAGCAACTGCCACGGCGCCGCGGGATCGGAGGGCGGGAGAGCGGGCGCTTCCTCGAGCACAACGTGCGCGTTGGTGCCGCCGATGCCGAACGAGCTGACGCCGGCGCGCCGGGGTGTGCCGGTGGCCGGCCAGTCGCGCAGCCGGGAGTTCACGTAGAAGGGGCTGTCGGCGAAATCGATCTTCGGGTTGGGCCGCTGGAAATGGAGCACGGGCGGCAGCTGCCGGTGTTGCAGCGCGAGCACGGTCTTGATGAAACCGGCGATGCCGGCGGCGGTGTCGAGATGGCCGATGTTGGCCTTGGTCGCGCCCAGCGCGCAGTAGCCGGTGGCCCGGCTGCCGGTGGTGAAGGCCTTGGTGAGACCGGCGATCTCGATGGGATCCCCCAGCGGGGTGCCCGTGCCGTGCGTCTCTATATAAGAGACGGTCTCCGGCGCGACGCCGGCCTGTGCCTGCGCGAGGGCGACGACCTCCGCCTGGCCTTCGATGCTCGGCGCGGTGTAGCCGATCTTCAGCGCGCCGTCGTTGTTGATGGCGCAACCCCGGATGACCGCGCAAATGGGATCGCCGTCGGCCAGCGCCTCCGAAAGCCGTTTCAGCACCACGAGGCCCGCGCCGTCGCCCGGCACGGTGCCCGCCGCATCGGCGTCGAA
This sequence comes from Lacunisphaera sp., assembly GCA_035260745.1. Taxonomy (GTDB): domain Bacteria; phylum Verrucomicrobiota; class Verrucomicrobiia; order Opitutales; family Opitutaceae; genus Lacunisphaera. The sequence continues at coordinate 1,398 of DATFUQ010000235.1, forward strand.
GGGCCGGCAGTGCCCGTCGGGCGAAACGATGCTGCCCTCCTGGTGCAGGAGGCCCTTCTTTTGCGGGAAGGAAACCGACACGCCGCCCGCGAGCGCCACGTCGCAATGGTAACCGAGCAGGTTCTGGCAGGCGAGGCCGACGGCGACGAGCGAGGTGGAGCAGGCGGTCTGCACGTTGAGGCTCGGGCCGCGCAGGTTGAGCTTGTAGGAGATGCGGGTCGTCAGGAAATCCTTGTCGCTGGCCAACAGGGCCTGGAAACCGCCGGCGCGGCGGAGCGCCGCGGCCTGCGGCAGCACGTTGGCAAGCAAGTAGGTGTTCAGGCTGGCGCCGGCGAAGACACCGATGGCGCCGGGGCAGGTGGCGGGATTCACACCGGCGTTCTCCAGCGCTTCCCAGGCGCACTCAAGCAGCAGGCGGTGCTGCGGGTCCATGAGCTCGGCCTCCCGCGGGTTGATGCCGAAGAAAGCGGCGTCAAACCACTCGGGTTGCGCCAGCAGCGCGCGCGCCTTGACGACATGCGGGTCGTCCTTGGGCAGCGGGCCGTCCAGCGGCGAGGGTTGTAACTCGTCGTCCGTGAAGAAGGCGATCGACTCGACCCCGTCGCGGAGGTTGCGCCAGAATTCATCGAGGCTGCGCGCCCCCGGAAAACGGCCGGCGAGGCCGATGACGGCAATGTCTTCGCGGGATGGATCGGGATTGCTCATGGGCGCAAGGCGGCGGCTTCGGGTTTGCGGGGCAGGGCGGCGCGCTGCCGCTGGGCGCGCTGGGCCACCTGCTGGTGGAGCCGGCCCTCGCCGGGCTTTTCCCCGATGCAGCGCGCGAGCGAACGGATGGTCGGATACTGGAACAGTGCGAGCATGGGCAGCTCGATGCCGAGCTGTTCGCGCAGCTTCGCCTGCACCTGCGCCACGCGCAGCGAGTGGCCGCCCAGGTCGAAGAAATTGTCGTCGGCGCCGGGGTTTTTCACATTGAGCACTTTCGACCAGACTTCGGCGACGGCCTGTTCGACGCCCGGGCGCGGCGCGGCGAACGTGGTCGCCAGGCTGGGCCGCGCCGAGTCAGGCGCGGGCAGCGCGCCACGATCGATCTTGCCGTTGGGCGTGAGCGGCAGGTGTTCAAGCACGACGTAGGTCGCCGGCACCATGTAGTCGGGCAGATGGCTGCCGAGGAAACGCCGCAGCTCCTCGATGGCCGGCGGAGCGGCCGCCGTGAGGTAGGCGACCAGTTGCTGGTCGCCGGAGGCATCGGGCCGGGTCACGACCACGCCCTCGCGCACCCCGGGGAAATGTTGCAGCACGCTTTCGATCTCGCCGAGCTCGACGCGGTAGCCCCGCACCTTGGCCTGGTGGTCGAGCCGGCCGAGGAACTCGAGCTCGCCGCCGGCAAGGAAGCGCACGAGGTCGCCGGTGCGATACATCCGCGCCCCGTGGTCCGGGACGAACGGGTCGGGCAGGAATTTTTCCGCGGTGAGCTCGGGCCGGTGCCAGTAGCCGGTGGCGACGGATTCGCCGCCGATGAACAATTCCCCCGGCACGCCGAGCGGCACCGGCTGGAGCAGGCGATCGAGCACGTAGAGGCGGGTGTTGGCGATCGGCCGGCCGAGCGGCACGGTGCGGCCGATCTTCTCGAGACGATGGACGGTGGACCACACGGTCGTCTCGGTGGGGCCGTACATGTTGTAGACCCGGCCGGGCAGCTCGTGGTGCAACTGCTCCGCCAGCGGCACGGGCAGCGGTTCGCCCCCGACCAGCAGCTGCCGGAGCCGGCGCAAGGCGGCGAGTGAGGCCGGCCGGGCGACCAGGGTTTTTGCCAGGGACGGCGTGCACTGCAGATGGGTGACGCCATGGTGCGCGATCTGCTCGGGGACCGTGCGGTGCGGCGGCGGCACGACCGCGCGCCCGCGTTCCCCGCACAGGGTCTTCAGCCGGTTGAGATGCTCGAGGCTCGCCAGCACGGTGTCGGTGGCGACGCCGAAGTCGATCAGGCAGGCCAGCTCATCGACTCCGATGGATTTGAAGCGTTCGATTTTTTCGACGCAGTCTTCCGGCGTGCCGAACAGACCGTAGTTTTTGAAATAGCGGTCGAAGGCGGCGTCGATGTGCGCCGCCAATTCCGCCGCACCGGGCTTGGCGCCCGGGGCGGCGGGCGGCTGGTCGGTGAGCGAGCGGACGAGGTCGGCCGACTGCTTGAGATAAGTGCAAAGCGGTTCGCGCACGGTATCGCGGACGCCGGCGACGTCGGTGCCGACGAAAGTGTGCAGCATCAGCGTGACGATGCCCGTCTCAGGGTCGTGGCCGTGGGTGCGGCGGGCCTCGCGGTAGAG
>DATFUQ010000236.1:0-2411 GCA_035260745.1 Lacunisphaera sp.
GTTCGTCACCGGCACCGCGCTGCCGTAAGTGAAGGAAGGCAGGCTGCGAGCGCTCGCCACGCTCCTACCCACGCGCAGCCCGCTGCTGCCCGATGTTCCCACGATGGAGGAAGCGGGCGTACCCGCGTAGCACGTGCTGGCCATCGATGACGACGCAATGAAAGCGCAAGTGCGTCCGGCGGGTTGACTCTTTTTCGGGGCCTCGAACGTCTTGGGTTCAGGTACGCCAACCCAAGGAGAAACTGTGATGAAACTGCTTACAGGCGCGACCGGTACGGCCGGTTCCTTCATAGTGAACGAATTTGTGCGACGACAAGAGCCCGCACGGGTCCTGGTAAGGGACCGGGCGAAGGCGGCGGCCCTCGAAAGAGTCCCGACGGTCGAGATCGTCGAGGGCGACATGTCCCGGGGCGACACCCTGGGCCCGGCCCTGGACGGCGTCGATCGAGTCCTCATGATCTCCGCCCCGCGGATGGACATGGTCGAGACGCAGACCACATTCGTGGATGCGGCCAAGGCCACGGGCGTTCAGCACGTAATCAAGTTCTCCGGTTTGGCCGCAGCGCAGCCCGAGACCGCATTCATCTTCGGGCGCATGCACAGGGAAATCGAGGAGTACCTCGAGAAATCCGGCCTCGCATGGACGCATCTGCGGCCGACGGGCTTCATGCAGGAGTACCTGCGCGAGGCGCCGAGCGTCATCCATCAGGGCGCGCTTTTCTTCGCTCTCGGTGACGTGAGGCTCAATCCGGTCGACCTGGTCGATGTGGCCAAGGTGGGCTTTCGGCTCCTGCGCGACGGCGGGCATGAAGGCGCCCGGCTGTCCGTGACCGGCCCGGAGGCGCTCACCATGGCGCAAGTGGCCGATCGCGTTTCACGCGCGACAGGAAGGCCGGTGCACTACGTGCCGGTGTCCCGGAACGACCGCCAGCAAGCGTTGCTGTCTCACGGCATCCCGGCGGAGTACGTGGAGGCCCTCGACAAGCAGGTCGAGGAGCGGCTGCAAGGCGGGATCGAGTCGCGGGTGGATCTTTCGACCCACCGGCTGTTCGATGTCCAACCCACGACGTTCCTGGAGTTCGCGGAGAGGAATGCCGAGGCATTCGGCGGCCGCGTGCGGGAAGGAGCGCTCGCATGAGCCTCAGGAACAAGACCATCGTAGTGACCGGCGGCAGCCGGGGGCTGGGCCTCGGGCTCGTCGAGGCCTTGGTCGACCGCGGCGCCAAAGTGACCGTCGTGGCGCGCGACCCGGCCGCGCTCGCCGCGGTGAAGCAAGGACTCGGCGTTGGCGTGATCGCTGCCGACATTACCGACGAGGCGGCCGCCCAACGCATCCTCGCCGGCGTCCATCCCGACATCTTGGTGCTGAATGCCGGCGCGATCCCGCGCATGGGCCGGCTCGACCAGATAAGCTGGGCGGACTTCAGCGCACCGTGGGAGACCGACGTGAAGGGCGGGCTCTACTGGATCCAGGCGGCGCTCAACCTTCCGCTCGCAACGGGCGTCCGTGTCGTCGCGACCTCCATGGGTGGGGCGCGGTCGGGCTCGCCGCTTTCGGGCGGCTACGCCGGCGCCAAGCACATGCTCTGGCTCATGGCCAAGTATGCCAACGGGGTCGCCGAGCAGAAGGGATTGGGCATCCGTTTCCAGGTGGTCGTGCCGCAGCAGATGATCGCCGGGACCGGTGTCGGCGACGCGGGATCCGGCGCCTACGCCCGGGCGATGGGCATCGAGCGCGAGGCGTTCCTAGCCCGGTTCGGCGCGCCCATGCCGCCGCGCCAATACGGCGATTACGTGGTCGCGGTGCTGGACGATCCGAAGTACGCGAAAGGCCTCGCCTTCGGGCTCAAGGGTGATGACGGGATCACGGTCCTCGAGGAGCAGGCGGCGTGAGCACAGGCCCGGCCGCGCCGGCGAAACATGCCGAGCTGCTCGCCCTCGCCACGGAGTTGCGGCCGGAGCTCCATCGCTATTCCGCTCGCCTCATGGGCTCAGTGATCGAGGGCGAGGACGTAGTGCAGGACACCTTCGCCCGGGCCTTCGCCGCGCTGGACGAATTGAAGGAGGCCCCGCCGCTGCGGCCGTGGCTCTTCCGGATCGCCCACAACCGCGCGATGGATCTGCTGCGCGGCCGCGCGATCCGTGCGGCCGAGCCCATTGATGAAGTCCCCGAGATCGTCGATTCGGACAGCCCGGATCCTGCGGAGCTGCTGATGCGGCGGGAAGCGGTTGAAACGGCGGTGTCGCGATTCGTGGAGCTACCTCCCATGCAGCGCAGCGTGGTCATCCTCAAGGACGTGCTGGGCCAGTCACTGCAAGAGACCGCCGATCTGCTCGATCTCACGGTCAACGCGGCAAAAGCCCATCTCGCGCGCGGGCGCGCGCGCCTCGCGGCCATCAAAGCCACGGCG
>DATFUQ010000237.1:0-10855 GCA_035260745.1 Lacunisphaera sp.
TCGTGGCCAGCCCCGCCACGTTCGTCACGCATGGTGATTTTGGCACGCCGGCCGTGCTGCTCTGCTTCGGCGGCATCCTGCTCACCGCCGTGCTGATCGCCCGCCGCATCCCCGGCGCCATCATCCTGTCCATCCTGGCCGTCACGATCCTCGGCCTGTTTGTCTCCAACGGCAAGGGCGGCACCGTCACCTCCATGCCGGGCTCGTTGTTTTCCCTGCCGGCCTCGCCCATGCCGACGATGTTCCAGCTGAACTTCGACCTGCTGTTGCATGATTTCGGCAAGGCCCTGCCAATCATCCTCACCCTCCTGCTTGTGGACATGTTCGACAACATCGGCACGCTCATCGGGGTGACGCAACGCGCCGGCCTGCTCGACAAGGACGGCAAGCTGCCCAAGGCCGGCCGCGCACTCGTGGCCGACTCCATCGCCGCCATTCTGAGCTCGCTCTTCGGCACCTCGACGGTCGTCAGCTACATCGAGTCAGCCTCGGGTGTCGAGGCGGGCGGCCGCACCGGCCTGACCGGCGCCACGACCGCGGTCCTCTTCCTCTTCGCGCTCTTCCTGACGCCGGTGATCCTCGCCATTCCCGCGGCGGCCACGGCCCCCGCGCTCGTCATCGTCGGCATCTTCATGTTCCAGTCCGTCGCGCAGTTGAAACTCGACGACTTCACCGAGGCCGCGCCGATCTTCCTGATCATCGCCGGCATCCCGCTCAGCTTCAGCATCGCCGAGGGCATCGGGCTGGGCCTGATCGCCTATGCGGTGCTCCACCTGGCCACCGGCCGCGCCCGGCAGGTCACGCCCCTCACCTACGTGCTGGCCCTGATCTTCAGCCTGCACCTGCTGCGCGCCATCCTTGCGCGATTGTTTTGAAGGACAAAATTCCCTATTCAAAAGCCACGAACTCATGAATCTGATCCGCTTCCTTCGTGGCTTTCTGGCTTCTGAATAAAGTCGATTGCTCTGGTTTTGTACTTTGGATTCTGCATTCACCTACCTCATGCGATTCCTTTTCTTACTTCTCTGTATCGCGGTCCGCGCCCTGGCCGGCGATTTCTCCGCGCGCTTTGAGGAGATCAAGCGCACCGCCAGACCCGCGGAGCTCTACGCGTTTCTCTATGCGCTGCCCAAGGGCGGCGACCTGCACAACCACAGCGGCGCCGAGCGCCCCGAGTGGATCTACGCGGTCTGCACCGACCCCGCGCGCAACGGCGGCGACACCTTCTACACCCGCGTGCACTTCGCCGCCGCGCCCGACGCCATCGCCCCCGCGCAGTGCTTCCACAATCTCCGCCAGCAGGGCTACGACCGGCTGCCGGCTGACATCCGCGCGGAATACGTGCGCCTGGATGCGCTGACCCCGGACGAACGCGCCGCCTGGTGCAACAGCCTGCGACTCGACGCGCCCGGCGAAGGTCGCGAGGAATTCTTCAATGTCCTCTGGCCGCGGCGAGGGCAGATTGACGGCAGCCTGCCGGTCAGCACCGAGGCGTTGGTGGAAAACATCAAGGCCTTCGGCGCCGAGCACCTCGCCTACCTGGAGACACAGTTCGACGTCGACCGGATGACCGACCTCACCGGCCGCGCGATCCCCATCGAGGAAGCCGTCGCCTTCGTGAAGCAGCGGCTTGCGCAGCCGGACGTCACCGCGACGGGCGTGACGGTCCGCTTCCAGGACGCCGTGCTCCGTTTCACACCCCGCGCCGAGGCCAGCCTCACCGCGGCCTACGCCTTCGTCGCCGCGCACCGCGATCTCTGGGTCGGGCTCAACCTCGTCGGCATCGAGGAGAACGACAAGGGCAACCCGGCGCGTTTTCTCGCGACGTTCCGCGAGCTGCGCGCCCATTACCCGACCCTCGCGCTTTCCCTCCACGCCGGCGAGATGGACGGACCGGACCACCACATCCGCGACACGCTGCTGCTCGGCGCCAGCCGCATCGGCCATGGCGTGAACCTGATCCAGGATCCGGACACTCTCCTTTTGTTGCAGCAAACCCGGCGCGTGCTCGTCGAGGTGAACCTCATCTCCAACCGACTGCTGGAATACACGCCCGACCTCGCGAAACATCCCTTCCCCGAATACCTCCGCACCGGCGTGCCCGTCTGCCTCAACACCGACGACCGCGGCATGTTCGACAGCAACATGACCGACGAATACTACACCGCGGTCACGACCTTCAACCTCTCGTGGGACGAGCTGGTGCAACTCGGCCGCAACTCCCTCACCTACTCCTTCGTGCAGCCCGAGGTGAAGGTCAGCCTGCTCGCCGACTACGAGCGCAATGTGGCGGCCTTTGCCGCCAAATACCTGCCGGCCGATTCACTGGCGCAGCTCGCCGCGGTCAAGCCCGTGACCTACGGCTACGCCAGGCGCACCTGGGGCTTCAGTTTCCCGCAATGAAATGGTTCTTCCGAAGAATGTAGGGCCGCCGCTGGACGGCGGGCCGTCTCTCCACCCTACTTCGCCTTCGTGCTCACGACGAGCAGCGGAATCGTCGTGTTGTGCCGCACCTTGTCGATCGTGCTGCCATGGATGAGGTCGCCGATCAGCTTGTGGCCGTGCGAGGCGAGCGCGATGAGGTCGCAGCCGGACGACACGGCGATCTTGACGATCTCATTGGGCGGGTTGCCGAGGGCCAGCAGCGTGTCGACCCGCAGGCCGGTCGCGCGCAGTTTGTCCGCCATGTTCTCGAGGTATTCGCTGTCCGCCTTCATCTCGTCGGACTCGGCGAGCTTGAGCTGCTCGAAATTGCGCGCCGCCCAGCCGTCGGCCACGTGCAGCAGCAGCAGTTCGGCGCCCACCTGGCTGGCGAGGAGCCTGATGTGCGGCAGCAGCCGCTCGTCGGCGGCGCCGTTTTCGAGGGCGACGAGGATCTTCCGATACATGGTCAGTTGCCGCCGGTCACGCCGGCGATGTCGAGCAGGAGTTTCACGTTGAGGCCGATGATGACCAAAGTAACGGTCCAGCCGAGCAGTTTTATCCACCCGGGATTGACGAATTCGCCCATCTTGGACTTCTCGCCGGTGAAGCGCATCAGCGGCCAGCAGGCGAAACCGAGCTGCATGCTGAGGCAGACCTGGCTGGCGACGAGCAACTGGGTGGACTTCGCCTCGCCGTAGACGCCGATCACCACCACGGCCGGCACGATGGCGATGGCCCGGGTGATCAGCCGCCGCAGCCACGGACGCAGGCGGATGTTGAGGAAGCCCTCCATCACGATCTGCCCGGCGAGTGTGCCGGTCAGCGTCGAGTTCTGCCCCGAGGCGAGCAGCGCCAACGCAAAGAGGATGCTGGCAAAGGTGACGCCGAGCACGCCGTCGAGCAGGTGGTAGGCGTCCTGGATCGCCGCCACCTCCGCGTGCCCGGTGCCATGAAAGGCCGCCGCCGCCAGCACGAGGATGGCGCCGTTGATGAACAGCGCGAACATCAGCGCGAACGTCGAGTCGATGGTGGCGAACTTGATCGCCTCGCGCTTGCCGCCGGCGGTCTGCTCGTATTTCCGCGTCTGCACGATGGAGGAGTGGAGGTAGAGGTTGTGCGGCATCACCGTGGCGCCGAGGATGCCGATGGCGACGTAGAGCATCGCCGGGTTGCGGAGGATTTCCGTGGCGGGCACGAAGCCGGCCAGCACGCCGCCCACATCGGGCTTGGCCAGGAACAGCTCCACTGCGAAGCAGGTGCCGATGGTCAGGATGAGCGTGATGACCATGGCCTCGAGCCAGCGGAAGCCCTTGTGCTGAAGCAGGAGCACGATCATCACGTCCGCCGCGGTGATGACGCAGCCCCAGACCAGCGGGATGCCGAACAACAGTTGGAGGGCAATGGCTGAGCCAATGACCTCGGCCAGATCGCACGCGGCGATGGCCAGCTCGCACAGGACCCACAGGAACCACACCACCGGCCGCGGATAGTGGTCGCGGCACGCCTGGGCCAGATCGCGGCCGGTGGCGATGCCGAGCTTCACGCACAGGTGCTGCAGCAGGATCGCCATCAGGTTTGAAATCAGAATGACCGAGAGCAGCGTGTAGCCGAACTGCGCGCCGCCCGCGAGGTCGGTCGCCCAATTGCCCGGGTCCATGTAGCCGACCGCCACCATGAAACCGGGGCCGGAGAACGCGAGCAGCTTGCGCCAGAAGCCCGAGCCCACCGGCACCATCACCGAGCGGTGCGACTCGGGCAGGCTCAGCGCCACGCGGGCGTGCCTCCAGCCAGGCTCGGCGGTGGCGGGTCGTGGCGCAGTGTCTTCTAGCGGGCGGAAACTCACGGCAGAATTCCATTAATCGAATTATATTAGGCAAGGCTAATCTTTTGGTCATGTGCCGTTAGATTGTTGCTGGCGGGACGGTCTCACTGACCGTCCCGGCTGGCACACTGGCCGCCATCCGCAGCCCGTCGGGAGAACGGGCCCTCCACATTGTCATCGCGAGGTCCGTCACACGGAACGCTTATCTGCTGTAGGAGCTGAGCGCTCAATCACCCCCTTCCGTCTTGTGTCGGGCGGGAAGCCCGTGCATCCCGGCTGTTGCATGTCGCAGAACTTCGCGCGCCTGGTCTTCACCCTCACGCTGCTGTTTTTCTGCGCCTTCTTCCTCTGGCCGATCCTGCAGATCCTGAAGGGCGGGTTCATCGACGCCGACGGCCGGCTGACCTTCGCCTACCTCGCCTCCCTGCTCACCGACCTGATCTACCTCGGCGGCTTGGCGAATTCCTTCCTGCTGGCGCTGACGACCACGACCTTCGCCCTGCTGATCGCCCTGCCGCTGGCGTTCGTGTCGGACCGTTTCCGGTTTCCGCTCAAGGGATTCCTCGGCTCGTTCATCCTGGTGCCGATGATCCTGCCGCCCTTCGTCGGCGCCATCGGCATCAAGCAGGTCCTCGGGCAATACGGCGCGCTCAACGCCTTCATCATCGACCTCGGCCTGCGCCCGCACGGCTGGACCTTCGACTGGCTCGGCGCCAACCAGTTCCTCGGCATCGCGCTGGTCAACGCCTTCAGCCTCTACCCTATCATCTACCTGAATGCCGTCGCCGCCCTCGCCAACATCGACCCCGCCCTGGAGGAGGCCGCGGAAAACCTCGGCTGCACGGGCTTCCGCCGGTTTTTCAAGATCACCCTGCCGCTCATCAAGTCCGGCCTCTTCGCCGGCGGCACCATCGTGTTCATCTGGGCGTTCACCGACCTCGGCGTGGCGCTCATCTTCGACTACTCGCGCGTCACCTCGGTGCAGATTTTCTACGGCCTGAGGGACATCGGCGGCAACCCGTTCCCCTACGCGCTCGTGGCCGTGATGCTGTTCAGCTCGGTGCTGTTCTACGCGCTCGGCAAGGGCCTGTTCGGCCGCGACTCCTACGCCATGATGGCCAAGGCCACGTCGTCCGGCGGCCCGGTGGAGATTTCGCGCGGTGGCGCCTGGCTGTGCACCGCGCTGTTTGCCGGCGTCACCTTCATCGCCATCCTGCCGCACATCGGCGTGGTGCTCGTGGCCTTCTCCAACGACTGGTATGCCACCATCCTGCCGCGGCACTTCACCGTGCACAATTTCGAGATCGCCCTCGGCCACGACCTCACGGTGCCGGCCATCGCCAACAGCCTGAAATACGCCAGCATCTCGACGGTCATCGACCTCCTCGTCGGCGTCGCCCTGGCCTACGTCATCGTCCGCTCCAAGGTGGCGGGCCGGCAGATCCTCGACTTCCTCGCGATGATGCCCCTCGCCGTGCCGGGTCTCGTGCTGGCCTTCGGCTACATCGCCATGAGCCAGGACGGGAAGTTCTTTTCCTTCCTGAACCCCGTCCAGAACCCGACCATTCTGCTCATCATCGCCTACTCCATCCGTCGGCTGCCCTACGTCGTGCGCTCGGCGGCCGCCGGCTTCCAGCAGACCAGCGAAACGCTCGAGGAGGCCGCGCAAAACCTCGGCTGCCCGCCGCTCAAGGCCGTGTTCAAGGTCACGCTGCCGCTCATCATGGCCAACCTCATCGCCGGCGGGCTGCTCGCCTTCTCCTTCGCCATGCTCGAGGTGTCCGACTCGCTCGTGCTCGCGCAGAAGCAGCTGTATTACCCGATCACCAAGGCCATCTACGAACTCTTCCAGCTGCTCGGCGACGGCAAATACATCGCCTCGGCCCTCGGCGTCTGGGCGATGGCCTTTTTGGGCATCACCATCGCCGGCATGACCATCCTCCTCGGCAAGAAGCTCGGGGCGATATTCAGAGTTTAACCACGAAGACACGAAGGTCACGAAGGACTGATTCACGACATGTCATCCTGAGCACCGCGAAGGATTCAGCCGGCCAATCACCGATTCATTTCTGGATCCTTTGCTCCGCTCAGAATGACTGAAACGAAGTTTTTTCTGTGTGTTCCGTGTATTCTGTGGTGATCTCATAGCCCATGCTCCTCCTCGTCCTCGTCTCCCTCCTCTGGGCCTTCTCCTTCGGGCTCACCAAGGGCCTGACGGCGGGACTCGACGGCACCTTCGTCGCGACCGCGCGGCTGTTCCTCGCCCTGCTGGTGTTCCTGCCGTTCCTGCGGCTGAAGGGCGTGACGCTCCGCACGGGCGCCGCGCTCACCGGCATCGGCGCGGTGCAGTTCGGGCTCATGTATCTGGCCTACAACGAGAGCTTCCGCTACCTGCCCGCCTACCAGGTCGCGCTCTTCACCATCACCACGCCCATCCTCGTCACGCTGCTCGCCGACGCGCTTGACCGCACCTTCCGCTCGCGCGCGCTGTTCGCCGCCCTGCTCGCCATGCTCGGCACGGCGGTCGTGGTGTTTCAATCCGCCTCGCTGGGCGGAACGCTCAGAGGATTCCTGTTTGTGCAGCTTTCCAATGTCGCCTTCGCCGTCGGACAGATCGCCTACAAGCGGTTCCGCGCCAGACAGCCGGCACTCCGCGACCGCAGCATCTTCGCGCTGCTCTACGCCGGGGCGTTTGTCACCGCGCTGACCGTGATGCTCGTGAAGGAGGATCTCTCCGTCACGCTCAGCTCCACTCATCTCATCACGCTGCTTTACCTCGGCGCCATCGCCTCGGGGTTGGGATTCTTTCTCTGGAACAAGGGCGCCGTGCAGGTCAACGCCGGCACGTTGGCGGTGATGAACAACGCCAAGGTGCCGCTGGCCGTCGCGTGCTCGCTGCTCTTTTTCGGCGAATCCGCCGATTTGCCCCGCCTCGCGATCAGCCTCGCCCTCCTCGCTGCCGCCGTCTGGCTGGCGGAGAGGCGCTGAACCAATTCAGCGGTTGATAAACTAGCTCTACACTGGCTGTCTACTTTCACAGCGGGCCACCAATCTACTTGGGCTTTAACAAAGTCTGTTAGCATGTTCTGCAAAAGGAAATCCACCCATGAGCGACACCCCGCGAAAGGAACGCGCGAACCTGACGCCTCTTTATTTTTTGCGAATTGATCCGACCGCTGAGCTTTCGGTCACTGTTGGCTGGAAATCACCAGCAGGTCTGAGATCAAAGCTGGCTGAGCTGATTTCAGCCGGAAAATATCCAAAAGCGCGATTACGAATCTCGAAACCGCATCCAACCGAGTTCAAGATGGTGATTGAGGACCTGGAGAAATAATCACCAATCAATACCCGGTGCTACACCTAGTGCTTCATTTTGGGGTCAATTCTCGCGTCTTTTCAGCAAAGTAGGACTGCTTGCCTACTAAATCGTAAAGGCCGCTTCTCCCGTGAGAAGCGGCTTTTGCAAAGTGGTGGTGGAAGCTGGAGTCGAACCAGCGAACGGCATAGCCGAATTGATTTACAGTCAACGCCCTTTGGCCACTTGGATATTCCACCATCAAAAAATGAACGGTGAAGGTATGGGCGTGTTTCGAGCTTTGCCAAGAGGTTTTTTGTTTAATTGGACGCCCGCGCCGCCGCTTGCCAGAGGCCAGTCCTTGCGACTGTATTGCACGCGGTGGAGACGCTGAAGTCATACTACGACGCGCTCGTCGCGCACCCGTTCCTCAACGGCCTGCTGCCGCACTTGCTCACGGTCGCGGGCTTCCTGCTGGCCTTCCTGGCCATCGCCCGGCTGATGAGCGAGCGCCGGCAGCCGGGCAACACCTTCGCGTGGCTTTTCGCCATCGCCTTCATCCCCTGGCTCGGCGTGCCGCTCTACCTGCTGTTCGGCGGTCGCAAGGTCAAGAAGCTCGCCGCCCGCAAGGCCCGCCTCAGTCCCGTCATTCCCGGCGCCAAGCCCTCGCCCGCCGCCAACACCTTTGCCGCCAAGGTGCTCACGCTCAACGGCGCCTCCCCGCCGCTCGGCGGCAACCGCGTCCACTTCCTGACCTCGGGGGAGGACTCTTTTGCCGAATTGGAGCAGGGCATTCGCGAGGCCCAGCACACCATCCACCTCATGACCTTCATCCTCGGCCGCGACGCGGTCGGCAAACGCATCGTGAAGCTCCTCGCCCAGCGGGCGAAAGAGGGCGTGAAAGTCCGCCTGCTGCTTGACGCGCTCGGCTGCTTCATGACCAGCGGCCGATTCTGCAATCCGCTCCGCGAGGCCGGCGGGGAGGTCGTGAAGTTCATGCCCGTGATGCCACTGCAGACGCGCGGCTCCGCCAATCTCCGCAATCACCGCAAAATCGCCATCTTCGACCACCAGCGCGCCGCGCTCGGCGGCCGCAATCTCGCCGTCGAATACATGGGCCCCACCCCGCTCAAGCGTCGCTGGCGCGACCTCGGCGCCGTCGTCGAGGGCCCTGCCGTCAGCCTGCTCAACGGGATTTTCCTCGCCGACTGGGCGTTTGCCAGCGGCCAGCCGCTGGCCCGGTTGCAAAAGGAGCTGCCGGCGGAAATCCCCGCATCCACCGGCAAAAGCGAGCTGCAGATCGTCGCCAGCGGGCCCGACGTGGAGGGTGACCCGCTCTACGAGGGCATTCTGTCGCTCGTCCAGCAGGCCGAGCGCAGCGTGTGGATCGTCACGCCGTATTTCATCCCCGACGAGGTGCTCTTCCGCTCGCTGCTGGTGCAGGCGCGCGCCGGCATCGACGTCCGCCTCGTGGTGCCGGCCCGCTCCAACCATCCCATCACCGACCTCGCCCGTGGTTATTACCTGCGCGGCTTGTATGCCGCCGGCGCCAAAGTGTTGCTCTACGGCCCGGGCATGAACCACGCCAAGATGCTGCTGGTCGACGAGGAGACCGGCCTCTTCGGTTCGGCCAACATGGATCTCCGCAGCCTCTTCGTGAACTTCGAGATCGGCGCGGTCACCTACTCTCCGACCGAGGCCGCGGCGATGTCGCGCTGGATGAAGGAGGTCTTCGCCTCGTCGAGGCCGATGCCCGAACCACGCAAGGCGCCCGGGCTCTTTCCGACCATTGGCGAGGAAATTGCCCGGCTGCTCACGCCGATGCTCTAGCCCACCCGCCCGAGCCGGCCGCCCAGCGGCCAGACGACCCGCCGCCGGCCCGGCCCCCAAGCCTGGGCCAGCGCGGGCAGCAACGCCGTGACCGGATCGTTGCCCCGGGCCTTGGCGTAGCGGGCGACCGCCGACCACGTCCGGAGATAGGTGGCAAATTCCGCGGCCTCCCACTCCACCTCGATAAACAGTCTCGGAAAAGGAATCTCCGGGAACGGAAATTCCAGCAGGCGATAGGCGGTCTCCGCGTGCCGGCGCTCCGGCGGCCAGTAGGGCCCGACGGTCTCGGTGTAGAAATGCCCCACGACGGCGTCAACCTCCGGACTGATGCTGCACAATCCGTAATTCCAGATGGCCAGTAATCCGCCCGGGCGCATAACCCGCCGCACCTCGGGGTAGAAAATATTCAGGTCAAACCAGTGCGCCGCCTGCGCGGCCGCCACGAGATCCACCGCGCCGTCCGCCACACCCGGCGCCAGCTCCGCGCTCTGCATATAGTTGACGCGCGGGTTCGGCGTCGCCTCGGCCAGTTGCGCGGCGCTCGGCTCGGTCGCCAGCACACGCGCAAAATGCTCGGCGAGTCCGACCGAGGCCTGGCCGTTGCCCGCGCCGCAATCCCACGCCAGTGTCCGGCCGGGCGCAAGCCGGGCGAGTTCCGCAAACAAGACCGATGGATACCGCGGCCGCGCCTTCGCATAGACCGATGCCTGGGTGGAAAAATGATCCTTGAAACTCATGGCCGCACTATCGCATGGCCAGGGAGCATTCTCCAGCCCGACTCCTGCCTTCGCACCGCATTGCAGCGGACTTTATAGGGATGATGCCGAAAATTTAAGCAGAGCTTATGCAGTCGCCGGTAGGGGGTGCTTGCGTCCACTTGGTAGCAGCGGCGGTAACGCCGCTGGCCAGCCGTGTTACCACGGCTGCTACGAAAAGGCGGAACGTTCACACCGCCCGCTGCTCAATGAACGCCTTGATGGCCGCCGCGTCGGCCGGCAGCCGGTGTTTCACAATGGCCCGTGTCTTCAACGCCTCCAGCGCGGGATGCGTGGGCGCCCCGCCGATGGCGGCGCGGATCGCGTCGGGAAACTTCGCCGGGCTCGCCGTCGCCAGCACCACGCTCACCCGGGCGGGGTTCAGCTCCTTGAACGCGCAGGCCGTGTGCGGGTCCACGATATAGCGGTAGCGCTCGTGGACTTTGCGGATGAGTCCCGTAATCTCCGCGTCGGATGCGCTCGATGAGCTGAAGGTGGATTTGTTGAGCATGTCGAAGCGGTAGGCTCCCTTCGCCTGCAATTCCGCCATGACCGTCCGGACTCGTGCGGGGTTTTCATCCAGCGCGTAATAGAGGAAACGCTCGAAGTTCGACGCCACCTGGATGTCCATCGACGGCGCGAGACTGGCGTGCACCTCCTGGCTGCGGTATTCGGCGGTCGTGAACAGCCGGTGCAGCAGGTCGTTCCGGTTGGTCGCCACCTTGAAGC
>DATFUQ010000238.1:0-12894 GCA_035260745.1 Lacunisphaera sp.
GCTGCTGATGGGGGTCGGCACCATCTTCGGCACCCTGGCCGCCGGCCTGCTCTCGCGCCGCGGCGTGGAACTCGGGCTGGCCCCGATCGGCGGCCTGCTGCTGCTGGTGGCCCTGGTGGCCATGGGCCTGATCGGCCACGCGAACCAGGCCTTTCATCTCTGGCTCATCGTCGCGGGGTTTGCCTCGGGCCTGTTCCTGGTGCCGCTCTATGCCTTCATCCAGGAGACCTCGGGCGACCACCGGCGCGGCCGGGTGCTGGCGGCGGTCGGCCTGCTCGACAGCATCGCAGGCCTCGTGGCCAACGGTCTGTTTGTCCTGTTTGCGGGGGAAGGGCTGCTGAACTGGGAACCGGCCACGCAGCTCCATGCCCTTGCGGCCATCACGCTCGGGATGCTCATCTATGCGCTCTGGCACCTGCCGCACCAGACGGTGTGCACGGTGATGCGGCTCATCGGCCCGGTTTTCTACCGGGTGAAGGTGTTGGGCCATAAAAACATTCCCGCGGGCGGCGCGCTCGTGCTGTGCAACCACCTTTCCTATGTCGATGCCGTCGTGCTGCAGATCGCCTCGCCGCGTCCCTTGCGCTTCGTGGCATTTGCGGGCTTGGTGAAGAATCCGGTCATGCGCTTCATCTTCCGCGCCTCGGGGGTCATTCCGGTGACGGCGGGCAAGCCGACGAAGGGGATCCGGATGGCCGCCGATGCAATCAAGAAGGGTGAACTGGTCTGTGTCTTTCCGGAGGGGGCCATTTCACGCACGGGGCAGCTCATGGAGTTGAAGCGCGGTTTTGGCCTGATGGCCGAGCTCGCCCAGGCGCCGGTGGTGCCGGCGGTCATTGACGGTCTCTGGGGCTCGATCTATTCCTTCGCCGGCAACAAATACCTCTGGAAGTCGCCCCGCCTGATGCCGACGCCGGTCTGCGTGGTGTTCGGGCCACCCATCGCCCCGGGGCAGGCGGACCGCGCCACGGCACGCCGGGCCCTGCTTGATCTGGGTGAAGCGGCTTTTCAGGAACGTCCCGTGCTGCGCCGCCATCTGGCCCGCGAGGTGGTGCGCTCGCTGGCCAAGCGGCCGGGACACGAGGTGCTCGTGGACCGCACCGGCGAGCGTCGTGTCCTCACCGCGGCGCAACTGCTCGGCGCGGCCATCGCGCTGTCGCGACGCATCCGGCGGACGGTGCCGGATCACCGCGTGGGCATCGTGCTGCCGCCCGGCGCCGGCGCCCACATCGCCAACCTCGCGGTGGCCTGCGCGGGCAAGGTGCCGGTCAACCTGAACTTCACCGTCGGCCGCGCCGCCATCGAGGCCAGCCTCCGGGTGGGTGAGATCCGGACCATCATCACGGCCGACGCCCTGCGGGTGAAGATTCCGAATTTTCCGTTTCCAGCCAACACGCTCGACCTGAAAAAGGAAATTGAGGCCGCCGGGGGCAAGCGCGCCATCGTGCCGTGGGTGCTGGCCGCCTGGCTGCTGCCGAACCAGTGGCTGGCCGCCCTGCTCGGTGTGCCCCGCGAAGGCGACCAGGCGGAGGCGGCACTGCTTTTCACCAGCGGCAGCTCGGGCGAGCCGAAGGGCGTGGTGCTGACGCACCGCAACATCCTGGCCAACTGCGCGCAGATCTCCTCGCTCTCCATCCTGCCGGACACCGCGACCATGATCGGGTGCCTGCCCATTTTCCATTCCTTCGGCTTCACGGTCACGCTGTGGTATCCGCTGCTGCGCGGCTGCAAAGTGGTGACCCTGCCCAGCCCGCTCGACACCCGGAAAATCGTCGAGGCGATCCAGCAGGAAAATGCCACGGTGCTGATCGGGGCGCCAACGTTCGTCCGCCCCTTCCTCAGGAAGGCCACCCGGGAGGAACTCGCGACGCTCAACCTCGTGGTCACCGGCGCGGAGAAGCTGCCGATGGACCTCTACGACGGCTTCCTCGCGCAGTTCGGCATCGAGATTTTGCAGGGCTACGGGCTCACCGAGACGACGCCGGCGGCGTGCATCAACCAGTATGACCCGCCCATCACCACCACGACGGCGGAGCCGCAACTGGGCAAGAAGCCCGGCGCGGTCGGTCGGCTTTTCCCCGGCATGAGCGCGCGCATCATGGATCCCGAGACCGGCGAGGAACTGCCGCTGACCGCCACGGGCATGGTCTGGCTGCGCGGCCCCAATATTTTTTCCGGCTACCTGAAGGACCCGGAGAAGAGCGCCGCCGCGCTGAAGGGCCGCTGGTTCATCACCGGCGACCTCGGTCGCTTCGACGACGACGGTTTCCTCTACATCGAGGGCCGGCTCTCGCGTTTTTCCAAGATCGGCGGCGAGATGGTGCCGCACGGGACGGTGGAGCAGCGCATCATCGAGGTTTTCGGCTGGGACCAGAACGACGGCCCGGTGGCGGTCATCACTGGCGTGCCGGACGCGTCCAAGGGCGAGGCTCTCGTCCTGCTGACCAAGCACGAGGTCACCACCGAGCAACTGCGGGCCAAGCTGCTCGAGGCGGGCCTGCCCAATCTCTGGATCCCGCGGCTTATCCGGCGCGTCGACAAGATCCCGATGCTCGGCACGGGCAAGACCGACCTGAAGGCCTGCCGGACGCTCGCCATCGAACTGACCCGCGAAACGGCGGAGGCGTGAGGGAGGATTACATGCCAAGACTAAGGTACTATGCCTGTGGATTGTATCTTTGGAGCCAAGCAAAGGGGGCAGGTTGGGCTTTACCCGATTCTTGGGACAGTGATTCCGGGGCCGGCAAAACGGGTCAGGTCGAGTATGTTGCGGTTTGCTCGTCACGGTAACCGCGGCTTTGCCGGTGTCTCCGGAAACACACAAGACGAACGAGGTTTGTGAAGGACTCAGCTCCTGCTGGGCCCTCCATTAGATCGTCACGGTCTTGAAGGAGTCGAGCTGCCAGCGTTTTTGGCGGGCCTCGGCGGCATACACGATTCAGGAAGTCACACCCGCCTTGCGGCGCACGCGGCGTCCCGGGGCTGGCAGCAATGTCTCGGCCGTGGCAAACTTGCTCAAACGAGTCTGCAACTGCTCGTAGGTCAGCCCGGCCAGCTCACGGCTCGAGCGCGCGCCAGCGGCGCGAGGCGGCGACGGCGGCGAAGGGCTTGGTTTTCCCGGAGGTCATTTAAGAATATCTTCGCGGCTCACACCTTTAGCGACGGCCACTTGGCGCAGAATGGCGTTGAGCGTGCCGAGTCTGAGCGGCTTGTGGTCGGGCACCGAAAGCCGGTGATGCATAGGCACCTCCGTCTGGAGGATGATGTGACTACCGACTTGATTGACCTTCTGATAGCCCCAACGGCTGCATAAAATTGCCGCCAGATCACGGCCGTAAAGGTCGCGCGGCAGTTTCACGCCAGAACTTCGTCGCGCACCAGATGAAGGCGCAGGCGCTTGGGGGCGGGCCGGTCAAAATAAAAGGCCGTTACCGCCTCTCGCACATTGGCCCGGAGTTCATCCCAAGTGTCGGCCTGGGTGATGATGCTTTCGCCAATGGCCTCGGCGACGAAGCCGCCGTCCGCTTCCTGGGTGATGTCGAAAGTAAGCTCGTTCATGAGGCCACGCTAGTTGATTTGAGCGGTGGCACAAGTCCGGTTTATGGTCTGTCGGCAACATGGAGGGCTCAGTTCCTGCTGAGCCGCGGCCCAGCGGGATCGGCCGACGCCAAGGCTATGGCGGGACAAGCGCGGGCCCTCCACAAGACATCAAATGGTCACGGTCTTGAAGGAGTCGAGCTGCCAGCGTTTTTGGCGGGCCTCGGCGGCGACTTCGTTGAAGGCGGCGATCTCGGCGGCGCTGAAGAGCAGGCCGCCGGCCGCGGCGGTCTGCTTCGCCCAGCCGGCCTCGAGCTGGCCGGGCAGCATGCAGTTCTCATTGCCGTGGCCGAGGATGTCGGCGATGACGGCCTTCACGTTCTGCTGCTGGTTGCGGCCCTTGGCGAATGCGCCGGCGTTCATCGCGTCGGGGTGCCAGACCTGGAAAAAGAAACAGCAGCTGTGCTTGTCGTCGGAGTTGGGCGTCGGCCGGCTGCGGATCGTTGGCAGCGAGCCGCCGATGAAGGCGCCGATGATCTCGTTCATCAGCGCGAGGCCGTAGCCCTTGTGCGCACCGAAGGGCAGCAGGTATTTCGCCTGCGCCGGGTCGGTGGTGGGCTGGCCGTTGATGTCCACGGCGGCGTTGGGCGGAAGTTGCTTGCCCTCGCGCGCGAGCTGCTGGACGCGGCCCATGGCGACGACGGCCGTGGCCCAGTCGATGACGATGGGGTAGCCGACGGCCTCGGTCGTGGGAAAGCCCCAGGAATGCGGATTGGTGCCGAGGGTGGGGAACTTGCCGCCGAAGGGGACAACCTCCGCGAGCGACGCGGTGCAGTTGGTGTAGGCGATGTAGCCGCGCTTGGCGGCGTCCATCACGTAGCCGCCGCCCCAGAGGTAGTGGAAGGCGTTGTCGACGGAGACCATGCCGACGCCGTATTTGTCGGCGAGCTTGATGGCGGCCTCGATGGCGGCGTAGCCGGTGGCCTGGCCAAGTTTCTTGTTGGCATTCCACACTTGGGCGCCGCGAAAGCGGGTCTTGATCTTCTCGATCTTGGCCTTCGGCACGCAGCCACCAACGGCGGAGCCGAAAAGATGGTCGAGGTGCAGCGCCTTGAGGGCGTTGTGCGTGCGGATGCCGTGGCGCGTGGCCCCGGCGCAGAACCTGGCGCCAGCCTCGGCTTCGACCTTGGCGTAACCACGGCGCCTGTAAGCGGCGGTGACGAGCGCGTTGTGCTGCTCCTCGGGGACGATGTGGAAGATTTCGGGCATAGGCGGAAAGTTGAGAGTTGAGAGACGCAGGGAGGGGAATTTATTCAGAAACCAGGAAGCCACAAAATTGAATTCATGGTTTCACGGCTTCTGAATAATCAAACCACTTTCTTGACCGGCACCTCGGGGTTGACCTGCGCGAGGGGTTTTTCGCCGTGCATCGCGAGGATGAGATTTTTCACGGCGGCCGTGGCCTGGCGGACGACACTTTCGTAGGTGCGCGAGCCGACATGCGGGGTGATGACACAGTTGGGCAGCTTGAGCAGCGGGTGGTCGGGCTTGGGTGGCTCCTCGTCAAGCACGTCGGCGCCGTAGCCACCGACCTGCCCCGACTTGAGCGCGGCGGTGATGTCGGCGGTGTGGACGATCTCGCCGCGGGCGCAGTTGAGGATGAGTACGCCCTTCTTCATCTTGGCGATGCTCTGCGCGTTGATCATGTCGCGCGTCTCGGGCGTGAGATTGGTGTGGAGCGAAATGTAATCCGAGGCGGCGTAGATCTCGTCGAGCGTGGCGGCACGCTTCACCTGGTGGGCGGCGGCGAATTTCTCATCCCAGTAGACATCGTAGCCGATGGGGTTCATGCCGAAGGCGCGGGCGCGGATGGCGACCTCCTTGCCGATGCGACCGAGCCCGACGATGCCGATGGTCTTGTCGAGGAGTTCGTGGCCGGTCTTGCGCTTCCAGCCGCCGGCGCGAGTGGAGTCGCAGTGGAAGAGGAGGTGCTTCTCGAGGGCGAGCAGGAGGAGGAAGGTGTGTTCGGCGACCGTGGTGTGGTTGACCCCGGGCGTGAAGAGCAGCGGCAGGCCGAACTCGGTGCAGGCCTTCACGTCGATCTTGTCCACGCCGATGCCGTATTTGCTGATGACCTTGAGCCGGGGGCGGGCCTTCTCCAGCACGCGGCGGGTGATGGCGTCGTCCCCGCAGATGAAGGCGTCGATGTCGCCGACGAGGACGAGGGTGTCGGCCTCGTTGAGTGGGCCGCGGGCCCGGATGATTTCCCAGCCGGTGTCGGCGAGCAGCTGGTGGTGCCCGCCGGGGGTGTCTTGAAACGAGGTAGTGGTAAGCAGGATGCGGGTCATGGAAGGAGAATAGCATCAACACGTCAGAGCCGGACATTCAAAGCGAAACTTGCGGGGAGTTCCGTCATGTGGGGGCATTTTTAGCTGCGGATGACACGTATAGGCATGGATAAGACAAAGGCAGGTTGGCCACAAAAAGTCACAAGAAGGCACAAAAATACAGCGACCCGTTTTTTGTGAGTTTTGGTGCCTTTTCGTGGCTGAAGAAATGCCTTGGAGGATTGACGGTATCGCCTGTAAACAGGCTCCTACATGACAGCAGCGAAGCAGGCCATCGCCACCCGGCAGTTGAAAAAGCGCCTTGGGACGTGCGTCGACACGTCGCGGGCCGGCTGCTGGGCGGCGTCTTTTGACAGCAGCAAGATTTCGTTCCTCCCGGAGGCGGTCGTCACGCCGCGTCGCGAGGCGGACATCGGCGTCGTGCTGGAGCTGGCGAACCAGCACCGCATTCCGGTGACGGTGCGCGGTCGCGGCACCACGCTCATGGGCTCGGCCGCGCCGGTGCGCGGCGGTTGGGTCATCGACATGCTGAAGTTGAGAAAAGTGCGGATCGACAGCGATGCCGGCATGGCGCACGTCGAGGCCGGCGCGACCAACGCGACCGTGCAACGCGCCGCGGCGGCGCAGGGCTGGTTTTATCCGCCGGACCCGTCGTCGAAGGAATATTGCACCATCGGCGGCAACATCGCCTGCAATGCCGGTGGCATGCACGGCGGCAAATACGGCGTGACGCGCGATTTCGTCATCGCCCTGCGCGGATTCCTGCCGACCGGCGAGTTGGTGCAGTGGGGCACGGCGACCAAGAAATTCGCCGTGGGCTTCAACCTGCGCGACCTCTGGATCGGCAGCGAGGGCATGCTCGGCGTGGTGACCGGCGCGGTGCTCAAGCTCATCCCGCAGCCGGCGGCGCGTTGGACACTGCTGACGGCATTCGAGAACGAGGCCGCAGCCCTGGGCGCGGCGCGGAAGCTTTTCCGGCAGCGCGTGCAGCCGGCCATCTGCGAGTTTCTCGACCGCGAGAGCGTGCTCTGTGCCGAAAGGGCCACGGGCAAAACGGTCTTCCCGGGTCAGGCCGGCCGGCCGGTCATCCTGCTCGAGCTGGCGGGCTCGCTGGCCGAGGTGGACGACCTGAAACAGGACGTGCTGGTCTGGGCGCAGCAAAACACCGTGGCGTTCAAGGAGGCGCACAGCCGTACGGAAGTGGAGGAACTGTGGGAGGTCCGGCGCAAGTGCTCCGGGGCCATGTTCGAGCTGGGCGACTCCAAGCTCAACGAGGACATCGTCGTGCCGATGCGCAACTATGAGCGCTTCGCCCGTTTCGTCACGCGGTTGAAACGCGAGTCGGGGCTGCCGATCCCGACCTTCGGCCATCTGGCCGACGGCAACCTGCACGTGAACATCATGTATCACCGCGACAACCGCGCCGAGACCCGGGCGGCCGAGGCGGCGGTGCAGCACCTGATGGAAACCGTCGTGGCGCTGGGCGGCGCGATTTCCGGCGAGCACGGCATCGGGCTGGCGAAGACACCCTTCCTCCGGCTCCAGCACAATCCGGCCCAGGTGCGCGCCATGCAGGCGGTCAAGCGCGCGCTCGACCCGCGCGGCATCCTGAATCCCGGCAAGATGTTCAGTGTCGTCCGAATTTGGAAATACCCGAAGCTGAAGCTCAAGCTGCCGTGGGACCACAAGTGACGGCCGGCCGGCGGGCGCGTGCCGTTTTGCGCCCGCGGTCAGGCGGCCTCGGCCGTTTCCGGCGAGGTCGGCTCGGTCTGGCGGTTGCTGACGTTGTTGCCGTCGTCGGCGCGAAGCCGCCAGAACATCAACGAGGAGATGATCGTCACGCTGCCGAGCGCGATGAAGGCGTGGTGCAGCGCGCTCATGAAATGCAGATGGTCGGACTGGGGAATGTCGCCGACAAACCAGGCCGTGACCAATGACGCGAAGGCGACGCCGAAGCTGAGCGCCATCATCTGGGCCGTGCTGGCGATGCTGTTGGCCATGCTGGCGTCGCGGTCGCCGATGTCGGCGTAGACGAGCGTGTTCATGCTGGTGAACTGCAGCGCCGAAAACAGGCCCTGCGTGAAGCTGAGCAGTAGGATGCTCCAGATGGGCGTGCCGGGGCCGACGAGCGAGAACGTCGCCATGGTCAGGCCGAAGCAGACCGTGTTGGCGACGAGCACGCGGCGATGGCCGAAACGGGCAAGGATGGATTTGCTCATCACCTTCATGGTGATGGCGGCGGCGGCCTGGGGCATGGTCAGCAGGCCGGCCTGCCAGGGCGGGTGGCCGAGGCCGATCTGGTAGAGCAGGGGCAGGAGGAACGGCATGCCGCCGACGCCCAGCCGCGTGATGATGCCGCCGAGCACGGCGACATTGAAGGTGCGGACATTGAACAGGCCGAGCCGCATCACGGGGTTGGCCACGCGGTGGCCGTGCCAGTAATACGCGCCGAGCAGCCCGAGCGCCGCGGCGAGCAGGACCAGGACCGGGCCGGGGGGCAGCCCGTGTTCGCCGAAAATCTCGAGCACGTAGGAGAGCAGCGCAATGCCGCTGCCGAAAAGCAGGAAGCCCCACCGGTCGAGCGGCGCCACGGCGTCGTCGCGGTAGTCGGGCATGTGGCGCTTGATGAGCCACAGGCCGAGCAGGCCGATGGGCAGGTTGACGAAGAAAATGGAGCGCCACGGCAGCCAGTGCACGATGACGCCGCCCATGAACGGCCCGAGCAGGGGGCCGATGAGGGCGGGGATGACGACGAAGTTCATCGCGGTCAGCATCTCGGACCTGGGAAAGGTGCGCACCAGAGCCAGCCGCCCGACGGGCGTCATCATGGCCCCGCCGATGCCCTGGAGGACGCGGGCGGCCACCAGCATGGGGCTGTTCAGGGCCAGGCCGCACGCCAGCGATCCGAGGGTGAAGAGGCAGAC
Source organism: Lacunisphaera sp. (assembly GCA_035260745.1). GTDB lineage: Bacteria > Verrucomicrobiota > Verrucomicrobiia > Opitutales > Opitutaceae > Lacunisphaera. The sequence continues at coordinate 8,810 of DATFUQ010000238.1, forward strand.
CGCCCAGGTGAACACCCGCTTGGTGCCGAATCGGTCGGCCATCCAGCCGCTGATGGGGATGAAAACGGCCAGGCAGAGCGTGTAGCTGGTCAGCACGCCCTTCAGGCTGAGCGGCGTGACCTGCAGGCTGGCCGCCATGGTGGGGACCGCCGTGTTCACGATGGTCGAGTCGAGGTTCTCCATGAACAACGACACGGCCACCAGCCACGGCATGAACCGCTTGGTCTGGTCACTCGGGGTGGTTGCGCTGGCCTCGGGCATGGGTTGTAGATAGCCGGCGGGTCCCGGGAGGCAAGCGGGTCGGAAACCTAGTAGCTGGCGTCAAGCCGGCAGTCGGAAAGTTATCACTTTTCCTTGGCCCCCGGGGTGCTTTTTCCATTGCACCGCAGAAATGCGGTGCCTCTAGTTTGCCCCTTAAGCTAAATGCATCTTAAGGCGCTAAAACTTCACGGCTTTAAAAGCTTCGCCGACCCGACCACCCTCAGTTTCCAGCCTGGCGTCACCGCCATCGTCGGTCCCAACGGCTGCGGCAAGAGCAACATCGCCGACGCCATCCGCTGGGTGCTCGGCGAGCAAAGCGCCAAGGCCCTCCGCGGCGGCAAGATGCAGGACGTCATCTTCGAGGGCGCCGACACCCGCAAGTCCGCCCAGTTCTCCGAGGTCGCGCTGCTCCTGACCGAGTGCGAGAAGCAGCTGGGCAGTGATTTCCACGAGATCGAGATCATGCGCCGCGTCGGGCGCGACGGGCTGGGGGAGTATTACTTCAACGGCCAGCCCTGCCGGCTGAAGGACATCCACAAACTTTTCATGGACACCGGCGTGGGCCGAACGAGCTACTCGATCATGGCCCAGGGCCAGATCGACCAGATCCTGTCCTCGAAGCCCGAGGAGCGCCGCATCGTGTTCGAGGAGGCCGCCGGCATCACCAAATACAAGAGCCAGCGCCGCGAGGCGATGAACAAGCTGGCGCTCACCGAGCAAAATCTCGCCCGCGTGTCCGACGTCATCATCGAGGTTTCCCGCCAGATCGGCTCGCTGAAGCGGCAGGCGTCGAAGGCCATGCGCTACAAGCGCCTCAGTTTCCGCCTGCGCCAGCTCGCCTTGGCCCAGGGCAATTTCCAGCACCGCCAGCTCAGCGCGGCGCTGGCCGAGCTCGACAGTCGCGTTGCCGCGCTGCGGGGCGAGGCTGACACGCGCCGCGCTTCGCTGGAAACGCGCACCCGGTCGCTCGACGAAAAAAAGGCCGCGCGCAGCTCGCTCAACCAGCGCGTGCAGGACGCCCAGCAGGCGGTCTTCGATCTCCGTTCGCAAAAGGAACAGGCCGAGAACGCCGCGAGCATGGCGCAGGTGAAGCGCACCGGCCTCGCCGAACGCATCGCGTCCGGGCAGGACGACCTCGCCGAGCTGGAGATGCAGCGCACCGAACTCGCCACGCAGGTGGACACCGGCGCGCAGGACAAGCAGATGCAGCTCAGCCTGCTCGGCAGCTCCGACGCAGTTTTTCAGGACCGCAATCGCGAGCTCGCCGTGGCCGAGGGCGAGCTGGCCAAGGCCGAGCAGCAGCTCAACGCGGACAAACTGCAATTGCTCCAACTAGAGAACGCCAGCACGCGCCATCGCACCGAAAGCTCCAGCCTCGAGGTGGACGCCCGCACGAGCCAGAACCGGCACGACCAGGTGGTGGCCGAGATCGCCGAGGTGCGGGCGGCCGTGGAGGCCGCCGCGCGAACCCTCTCCTCGGTGCGCAGCAAGGTCGAGGAGGCTCGCGCCGACCAGAGCCGCTCGAACAACGAGGCGCAAGCCACGCAGGCGGCCTTGCTCGAGGCCACGCAGAAATTTCGCGAGGCGCAGCGCAAGCTGCAGGACATCGACCGCAATCTGGCCCAGAAGGCCGCCCGCCTGAAGCTGCTGCAGCAGCTTCAGGAAAAATGGGAGGGCTTTGGCGAGGGGGCGAAGGCTTTGCTGTCGGGCCGGCTGGGCGGCGGACAGAAATTCGCGCCGATCACGCAGGGCCTGGAGTTGAAGCCGGAATACGCCAAGGCGCTCGAGGCGTTGCTCGGCGCCTCGGTCGAGGCCATCGCCGTGGCCGACATCGCCACCGCGCAGAAAATCCTCGCCGAGCTCGAGACCGACAAGATCGGCAGTGTCTGTCTGCAGGTTTCAGCGGTCAGCGGTCAGCAATCAGCGATCAGCGAGCTTCCGGCCGGATTGAGACCCGCAACTGAGGCGGTCGCCAATCTCGGCGCCTCCCATCCGGCGGCCAGTGTGCTCGCCGCCTGCTACCTGGCCGACGACCTCGGGGCGTTTCTCGATTTCTGGAAGGCCAATCCGGCGTTCAGCTTCCTGATGGTGGCGACACCCAAGGGCGACTTGGTGGACCGGCGCGGGTTGATTTTCGGCGGCCATCACAAAAAGCCCGCCAACAGCATCGTGCAGCGCGAGGTCGACCTCCGCGAGACGGCCAGGTCGGTTGACGCGGACCAGAAGGCCCACGACGAACAGCGCACCCTCATCGACCAGTTCAACGCGGCGCTGACCGCCACCGAACAGTCACTGGAGCAAAAGCGCAAGGAGGTGCTGACGACCGCGCAGCACGCCGCAGCCATCCACACCGAGGAGAAGAATGCCCAACGGTCGCACGACGAAGCCAGCGCCCGGCTGGGGCGCATGGAGAACGAGCTGATCAACCTCAAGCGAGACCACGACGAGGCGGTGTCCCGTCTAACCCGGGCGCAGGCGCAGCTGGCGGAGGCCGAGTCCGGCCTCGCCGCGCAGAAGCAGAAAATTTCCACCGCCGAGGCGGCCATCGTCGAAAAACGCGCCGCGCGCGACCAGCGAAAAGAGACCCTCGCCCAGGCCCGCCTGGAGCTAGCCGAGCGCCGCCAGAAGGTGGAGGTGCTGGACCGCGGCCTGTCCGAGATGGAGCGCCGCCGGGAGCAGCTCGAGGAGCTGATCACCCAGCGCCAGGCCGAATTGGACACCTGGACGGAGCAGGTCGGGGAGCGGGAGCGGGAGTCCACGACGGAAAGGGAGCGCGCCGCGGAGATCGCGAAGACCCTGGTCATTGCGCAGACCGCCGTGGAAAAAATTCGCGGCGAGCTGCTGACCATCGAGCAGCAGATTTCAGCGGTGGAGGACGGCCTGGCCTCCATTCGCACGGAGGCGGAGACCTCGCAGGGGGAACTCACCAAGCACGAGGTGAAGGTGGCCGAGACCCGGGCCCGTGCGCAGTTTCTCGCGGAGGAAATAACCCGCGAATTTCAAGCCGACGTCGCCACCCTCGACTGGAAACATCTGCTCTGGCGCGCCGACGACGAACCCGAGGGGCTCAAGGCACTCGACTTGGACGAGGAAGAGGAGGGCGCCGCGCCCGCCGAAGCGGCACCGAAGCGGCGCCGGAAGGAAAAGGGACCAAAGGGTGAGCCAACCGAGACCGACCTCGCCGCGCTCGACCCGACGAATTGGGACGAGCTCAGGGCCGAGGTGGACGCCCTGCGCCAGCGCATCGGCGCGATGGGCGCGGTCAACCTCGTGGCCATCGAGGAATACTCCGAGCTGAAGCAGCGCTACGAGTTTCTGAAGACGCAGAGCGACGATCTGACCGGCGCGAAGACACAGTTGCTGAAGGCGATCGAGGATATCAACCAGACCTCGCTGCGGCAGTTCCAGGTGACCTTCGACCAGATCCGGAAGAATTTCGCGTACACCTTCGACATTCTCTTTGGGGGCGGCCGGGCCGAGATCGAACTGGTGACCGCCGAGGATCCGCTCGAGAGCGGAATCGAGATCGTGGCGCAGCCACCGGGCACCAAGCTCAAGGGCATCACACTGCTGTCGGGCGGCCAGAAGACGCTCACCGCCGTGGCGCTGCTCTTCGCGCTCTACATGGTGAAGCCGTCGCCGTTCTGCCTGCTGGACGAGCTCGACGCGCCGCTCGACGAGTCGAACATCCACCGCTTCATCAACCTGCTGAAGCAGTTCGTGAAGGACTCGCAGTTCATCATCATCACGCACAACAAGACGACCATCGCCTCGGCGGACGCCATCTACGGGGTGACGATGCAGGAGCGCGGGGTGTCGAAGAC
>DATFUQ010000239.1:0-2449 GCA_035260745.1 Lacunisphaera sp.
CCCGCCGGCGGGCGGAACTGTGGCGGATAAACGGGCTCGTCGGTTTCATCCCCATCCTGCGGGGCGCTCACGGCGGCGAGCACGTCACGCCGCGAACGGACACAGGGATAGACGCAGCCGGCAGCATGCAGCCGGGCGAGGGCGGTGCGGTAAAGAGGAAGGCGCGCGCTTTGGGAAATCATCGGCTCCGTCCATTGCAACCCGAGCCACCGCATGTCCTCCAGCATCGCGGTCACGAATTCCGGCCGGCAGCGCACCGCGTCGAGGTCGTCGTTGCGCAGCGCCAGTTGTCCGGCGGCGGCGCGGGCGCGTTCCTGCGCGATCCAGAAAGTCCGCGCATGCCCCAGATGCAGCAGGCCCGTGGGCGACGGCGCCAGCCGGCCACGATAAATTGGAGGAGGGTTAACCACGAATGAACACGAATAGACACGAATGGGCCGGGAACCACCGTAAAGTTGGCCGGAAGCCGGGATTGAATTCGTGTGCCTTCGCGTCCATTCGTGGTTCCTTGATGAAGTCCCTCTGCGTCTACTGTTCGTCCAGCGACCGGCTTGAGCCGAAGTATTACGCGGCGGCGACGGAGCTGGGTGAGGAGCTGGGCCGGCGACAATGGACGCTGGTCTACGGCGGCGGCAAGACCGGCCTGATGGGCGCCATCGCCCGCGGGGTGAAATCCAATGGTGGCCGCGTAGTCGGGGTCATCCCCGAGTTCATGAAGGTCCGCGAGCTGGAGTTCACCGAGGCCGACGAACTCATTTCGGTCCTGACGATGCGCGAGCGCAAGATGCTCATGGAGACGCGCGCCGACGCCTTCCTGGCGCTGCCCGGCGGCTGGGGCACGCTCGAGGAGCTGCTCGAGATCCTGACGCTCGCCCACCTTGAGGTGCTGCACAAGCCGGTCGTCATTTTCAACCAGGATGGATACTTCGACGACCTGCTCCGGCTCTTCGACCGCATCGTCGCGGAAAAATTCATGCATGACACCATCCGCCGGAAGTATGCCGTGGCGCGTACCGTGGCGGAAATTATCCCGCTGATCGAAAGCTGGAACCACCAGCCCGGCGACGCCAAGTGGTTCCAGACGCGGTAGGGGCGCTTGGAGGCAAGCGCCCCTACCGGTATAGTTTGATCAAGCCCTCGTTGCGGACCCAGCCGGACTGGCCGCCGGCAAAGCTCAGCTTGGTCCAGCCCAGGAAAGTTTTCCCGGCCACCGCGATCGAGCCGGCGGAGAGCGGCGAGGTTTTCTGCGCGGTGCCGGCGTCGGTCGGAATGCTGAGCAGCGTCGACGGTTTCCAGACGATCATCACTTCCGGGTGCGCGAGCAAACCGTAGGTGTGCAGGCTGAGCGTGGCCGCGGCGGCGAGCAGCACGGCGACCAGGCTGGTGGTCAGCGCGACGGGCCTGGCCCACGCGCCGATGCGGCGGTAGCCTTGCAGGAGCAGCACGATGAGGGCGGCGGCCAGCAGCAGTGCCGCGCCGACCAGCACGAGCTGCCATTCGGCGGGCGTGGCCCACCGGGCGAGTTTGTAGGGACCCTGGCCGCGCGAAAATTCCACGAGCTCGGGCGGCGCCAGGCCGGAACGCTGCAGTCCGAGCGCGAGATCCCAGCGGGTGGCATCGGCGCGGGAGTTGAGCAGGGAGGCGCTGGTCCAGTGGGCGGTCGCCTCGGCCCAGCGATCCTGCTGGGCGAGCGCGAGACCGAGGTTGTGGCGGGTGGTCCAGTCGGTGGGTGTCGCGCTGACGGCCTGACGCCACGCCGCCTCGGCCGCGGCAAAGTCGCCGCGCTTGTAGGCTTCGCTGGCGGGGTCGGCCGACCCGGTGACCGGCGCGAGCAGCAGGGCGAGGGTGAAGAGGAAGGGCAGGAGATTGCGCGACGCGAAGAGCGAGAAAGGCGGCCAGCCGGGCACGCGTACAGCCTGCAACACGCCCTCGGCGCGGGTCAGCCAGTCCGCGGGCAGCGAATTCTCGCGGCTGTGCAGCGCGCGGTCGGCCTCGGACCAGAGCCGGGCCCAGGGCGAGGCGGCGTCCGTGGCCAAGGCCCCGACGCTCGCGTGCACCAGCGGCGTGCCCGGTGCGGCGTGCGGAATCTGCCACAACGCCGCCGTTTGCTGCTGCCATTGACGAAGAAGCGAGGACCCGCCTTCGCCGGGCTCCGGCGCGGCAAGGCGCATTTCAGCGAGAGTTGAAGCCAGCCGAGCGCGGGCCTCGCGACGCAGGCGTTGCGGGTCGCGCTCACGCGAGCGCAGGGCGGCCAGCGTCAGCCAGACGGAAAGCACACAGAAGACGGAGGAAAGCAGGCCGACCAGGACCAGGCTGCCGTTGGGCAGGGGCACCAGGCCCGTGGCCCGTTCGGTCAGCGGATCGCGCGGCAGGTTCTCCGGCGGCACAGGGGGAACGGCGTTGGGCAGGACGGGCGCGGCGGGCGCACCCGGGCCCGGCGGGTTGATCG
>DATFUQ010000240.1:0-2432 GCA_035260745.1 Lacunisphaera sp.
TGCTGGCTCCTGCCGTTCTCACCGAACACCGACTCGCGGGTGCGGCTCGGCGCCCGTCTGCCGGTGGACGAGCAACGTGCGCTCTCCGGCGCCAGATCGAGCCGTCCACTGGCTGTGAAGCTGCGGCACTCCTTGGAATGGTCGGCCGACATGCGCGCGGCCGACTTCGACGCCCTGCGCAACGCCACGCAGGCGGCGCAGAACGAGCCCATCGTCGCCCCGGTGTGGCCTTTCGCCATCCGGGTGGCGCATGATGCCTCGGTGATCACCGCCGGCCTCACCGTGGCCTGGACGGAGGACTGGGCGGCGTGGGCGATCAATCCCGGCAGCTTGGCTGGTTATGACTACGCCGCGCCGCTGCTCTACGGCTATCTCGCGCATCCGCCCAGCGTGGCGGCGCAGAACGATGATATGGTGACGGCGGATTTCTCCCTGGATGAGGATTCGCCGGCAGCCTTCGCCTTCGCGCCGAGCGCGGGCATGCTGCCAGCCGATTCCACCTTCAATACGGCGCTGGGCTATGCCGCGCCGGTCTTCCCTTTCTTGCCGGATTGGAATACCCCGCCGAAGCCCGGCGTCGCGCTCACCAGCGTCGAGCGTCAGGAGGTCGGGCCGGGCCGGCTGAAATCCACCGCGTTCTATCCTCAGCAGCCGGAGCTGACGCAGGAAGCCACCTTCAAGCTCGCCGATGCCACGGCGGCCGCGCAGCTGCTCGCGTGGTGGGCGCGCCGCGCGGCCGGCAGCGAGGCGCACTGGGTCGCAGGTTCGCAGGCGGTCGGCCGCCTCTCGGCCGCGGCCAATGCCGGCACCAACCTCCTGAATTTCCGCGACAACATCGCGCTCGGCGCCAATGCCTATGTGGCGCTCTTCGGCCCGGATGGGCCGCTGGAGTTCGGCCGCGTCACCGCCACGGCCGCGCAGCAGATCACCCTGGCCGCCAATCTGGCGAACGGATGGGGACCGGGGCTCACGGTCGTAACGGTCGCCATGCTGGCCCGGCACACCAACCCGGAGCTGGTGCTGGACTTCGAGCAGGCGGGCATGGGCTGGATCGCCACGAGCAGGCTCACCTGGCGCGAGGTCGCCCCGGAATATGCGCCGGTGGCGGGTGAAACGCGCGGCACCACCCTCGGGCGCCTGCCGGGCTCGGCCTGGTTCTTCCAGATCGACCTCGACTACAATGGCGCGCTGCGCTCGTGGTATCTGACGAACTGGGAAGCGGGCGCGACGGCGAACCTGATCGACTGGACCTACAACGCCTGCGACTTCGACCAGCTCGTCCAGTCCGTCGACCTCGAGGATGATTCCTGCACGGTATCGTTCCGCTATTTCGCGGGCGGGCCGTGGGACAACTGGCTGCCGGGCCAGCTCGCGGCACGCGGCTTCCTGACGATCTTCCGCGCCGACGTGGACGGCGCCGGCGTCTTCTCGAATTTCCGCCAGATATGGAAGGGCGAGCTGAAGACGCCGCAGCTTGACGGGCCGAGCGTGAAGCAGAAAGCGCTCGGCGCGAACGCGCTCTTCGCCCGCCCGGCACCGCGCCAGGTGATGAGCAAGACCTGCGGCACGATGCTGTTCAAGACGCGCTGCGGGCTCGCGCTGGCGGACTGGACCTTCAACGCCCTGATCACGGCCGTCGCGGGCAACGTCGTCACCATCGGCACAATCACTCGCGCGAATGGAGGCGGTCTGCCGGCCGGTTTCGGCGCGGCCGACTGGTTCGCCCTGGGCTGGATGGGCTGGTCGCCGGCAGGTCTGCCTTACCGTGAAGGCGTGCTCACCAGCACGGCCATCGACGGAGGCGGTCATATCTCGCTCACGCTCGAGCGCCCGAGCGCGCTGGTGGCAGGCAATGCGATCACGGCCGTGCCGGGCTGTGACCGCCAGGGCGCGACATGCCGCGGCAAATTCGCCAATGGGGACAACTTCCGCGGCTTTGAGTTCATGCCGGCCATCAGCCCCAGCTTCATCATCCCGCAGCGCAACGCCACGGGCGCCAAGAAATGATCCCGCCCGAAAAACTCACCTTGCTCGAAGCGGCCGCCATCGCGGCCGCCGGTCGACCGGAGCTGCGTTGCCAGATCGCGATGGCCGACATCTACAAGGCGGCCGGGCTGCTGCCGATGGAGTTGGATATTCCCGAGGGCAACCGCAATTGGGCACGCGCGCAGGGCCGTAGCTTGATCACGCCCTGGGTGGAAGATTGCGGCTTCTTCGAGGCCGCGCCCGCGCCTGCTCAGCCCGGCGACCTCCTCGGCTTCCGGCTGGGTCACGTCCTGCACCACGTCGCGATCCAGCTCGAGGGCGGCCGTATGGTGCATGTCTTCGGCGAGCATGGCGTGCAGATCGCGGTTTGCATCCCCGAGCCCTGGGCAAAACGCCTGGAGAAAATCTGGAGACTCAAATGAGCGCGTCAAAAACCCCCATCAAGC
>DATFUQ010000241.1:0-3157 GCA_035260745.1 Lacunisphaera sp.
GTTGTCGCGTTAAGATACCACTCGTATGAACACACTGCTGTTGCGCAGTAGCCGTTGATTCGCTCGTCTAAGGCCAAATCAATGATTTGCATAAATCAAAGTGGTTGTAGGTTTCGTAAGAAATTCTTCCGGTATTGAGAATTCGCTAGTCGTAACGGCAGGCGAATAACAGTCATCTTTTCGTCCAAAGCCGCAGCGACGCGAGCAGGAAATCCTCGAAGGCGGCGGCTTCGTTGAGATTGAGGCGGAGGAGGCCGGCGCTGTGCTCGAGCTTCTCGATGGCGGCGGTGAGGGAGCGGCGGGCGGACTCGTCACCGGCCTTCAGGCGTTCCTGCGCGAAGGCGCGGGTGGAGTGTTCCAGTTCGATGAAAAGTTTCTGGCGAATGCCATTGGCGATGCCGGTCTCGATCGCGGCTTGCTCGTCATCGTCGATGTCCTCCGGGAGTTTCCCTTTCTGCTGCTTCCACGCCTGGTCGGTGGCGGCGGCGAGCACGGCGTTGAAGCGGGTGATGAGGCCGTAGACGCCCATGAGCTGATCGGCCACGGCGCGCTTTTCCACGACGCCGGCGGTCAGCAGCTTGAGCCAGGCGGCGTAGTCGACGCGGGTGGATTTCCAGAGTTCGCGGGTGGGCTCGTCGGCATCGGCGAGCGCTTCGCTGCCGGCGTCGGTGAAGCGGAAGTGCAGGCAGCGGCTGCGGATGGTGGCGAGGAGCGAGTAGGGGCGGGTGGTGAGCAGCAGGATGGTCGTGCTGGGTGTCGGCTCCTCGAGCGTCTTGAGAAAAATATTGGCCGCGGCGGTGTTCATCCGGTCGGCCTCGTAGATGACGGCCACCTTGCGCGGGGAAACCGTGGCGGACATCTGGATCCTGCCGATGAGTTCGCGGGTGGGGTCGGCGCCGATCTGCCGCGCTTTGCCGGCGGGCCGCAGCGCGTGAAAGTCGGGATGCTCCTTGGGCGGGAAGTGCTGGCTCGGCTGGCGCGGGTCGTTCAGCAGCCGGTCGGCGATGGCATGGGCGACGAGGGCGAGGGTGCCGAGGTTCTCGCCGTGGAGCAGGAGGCTGTGGGCGAGCCGGCGGCGCTCGATGGCGCGCTCAATGACCGCGACGGTCGGCGTGCCGTCGAGGGCGGAGGGCCAGGGCGTGCGGACGGCGGACATCAGAGTCGTTTCTGCACCTCGGCCCAGATTTTCTTGTCGAGGGCGTCGGGCGACAGGGTGCCGTCGAACACGACGACGCGTTCCGGCCATTGCTTGGCCAGCTGCAAGTAGCCCTCGCGGACCTTGGTGTAGAACGAAATGTTTTCCCGCTCCATGCGATCCGGCAGGCCGGAGGCGCGCTGGCTGATGCGGGCGAGGCTGGTCTCGGTGGGCACGTCGATGACGATGGTGAGGTGCGGCATGACCTCGCCGACGGCGAAGCGGTTGATCTCGCTGACCGGGCCGGGGGCGAGATTGCGGGCGATGCCCTGGTAGACGGTGGAGGAGTCGAGGTAGCGGTCGCTGAGAACGACGGCGCCGCGCCGGAGGGCGGGGGCGATGACCTCGCGCACGACCTGGGCGCGGGCGGCGGTGAAGAGCAGGAGCTCGGTCTCGGGGCACATCTCGTCGCCCTTGGAATTGTGGACGATGATGTTGCGGATCTGCTCGCCGATCTCGGTGCCGCCCGGCTCGCGCGTGGCGACGACCTCGCGGCCGATTTTCTGCAGGTGTCCGGCGAGGCGGGCGAGCTGGGTGGACTTGCCGCTGCCCTCGGAGCCTTCAAAGGAGATGAGTTTGCCGGCCGGCTGAGACTTGGTGGGCATGGGAAAGGGAGCGGCCACCACCGAACAAAGGTTGCCGCGGGCGCGCAACCAGAATTAGCCGCGCCGCCGAGGAATTGACATTGATAGGATCGCGCAAACGCGCCAACACTTCACGCACATGCCCAGCCTCCTGCCGTCCCCGCTTTTCGCCTCCACCGTCAACGTCTGGAACGTCTTCCTCACCACCGACCCGGTGGGCCAGTTCGTCATCGCGCTGCTCGCGGTGTTCAGCATCTTCGCCTGGGCGGTGATGATCGGCAAATACTCCGAGCTGAAGAAGCTGCGGCAGTTCAACCTGCTGTTCGAGCGCAAGCTCGGCCAGGAGCGCCACATCCTCGATCTGCCGGAGAACCTGCGCAACCGCCGCGACATTCCCTACGCCGACCTGCTGGCGGACGCGCTCGAGGCCTACTGGCGCGCGACCGCCATCGGCAAGGAGAAGGGCGACGACAACGTGCGTTCGCGGCTGGAGCACGCCGAGAACGCCATCCAGCGCGCGCTGGCCCGCCAGTCGCTGCGCTACGAGTCGAGCATGATCATCCTCGCCTCGCTGGTGTCGGGCGCGCCGTTCATGGGCCTGTTCGGCACGGTGTGGGGCATCATGGAGGCGTTCAGCGCCGTCTCAGTCATGCAAAGCGCCAGCATCCAGACGCTCGCGCCCGGCGTGTCGGCCGCGCTGCTGACGACCATCTCGGGTCTCATCGTCGCCATCCCCTCGGTCTTCGGCTACAACATCCTGATCGGCCACGTGAAGGTCATGATCACCGAGCTGGAAAACTACGCGAGCAACCTCGCGGACCGGATCGAGCTGGAGGCCAAATAGGGCACCGTCATGGCAAAGATTTTCCGTCGACCCCGGCACCTGCACCCCGTGGCGGAGCTCAACATCACCAACATGGTGGACCTGGGCTTCACGCTGCTGATCATCTTCATGATCTCCACGCCGCTCATCCAGTCGGAGCAGACCATCCCGGTGAACCTGCCGGCGGAGGGCAGGAAGACGCAGGCCAAGCCGCCGCCGGACACGGAGTTCCAGACCGTCGCCATCGACCGGGCGGGCAATTTCTACTTCGGCCCCAAGCGCGTGAGCTTCGCCGAGCTTGCCAGCAGCCTCGGGGCGCTGGCCGCCAGGCCCAAGCCGCCGGTCATCCGCATCCGCGCGGATCTCACCCTGCAGTGGCAGCAGGTGGTGCGGGTGATGGACGAGATCAAGAAGCACGACCTGACCAGGATCACCTTCGACACCGAGGCCAAGTGACGCGATGCGCCCGAATTCCCCCAGTGCGGTTTTTGTCTCGCTGATCCTCCACGGTTTCGCCGCCGCGGTCATCTTCGTGACGACGATGTTCGTGGCGCG
>DATFUQ010000242.1:0-18234 GCA_035260745.1 Lacunisphaera sp.
CACCACTCCTTTCGCGCTGTTCAAGGTGACGGAGCCGAGCAAGCGACCGGTATCTTTCACTCTGGCGAAGGGAGAACAGAACGAATGGCTGGAAGTCGAATCAATTGACGTTGATTCCGGCACGGTCAAAGCGCTGTTGAAAAAACCGGTGGTGCGGATCCGGAATGTGGGAGTGGAGGTGGTGCTTTCGTTTCAGACTCATGGGATAAACCGCATCGAATGATAATCGTTACGCATGCTTGACGACAAATATCCTCAACCCCCGAGCCAGCCCAGCTTTAACCTGTCGGGCTAGCACGTTTCGGGTGGGAGGGGGGTGGGGGAAAATCACCAATTTCTCTCCCAGCGTTCCGTGTATCCGACCGGCGGACGGCCTTCTTGCCCGATAGATATCGCAACGATGGGGATTCCCCATTCACAACGTGATGTAGAATAATAGTTATGTTTCATTCTCAGTCAGCCCAGTCGTCCGCGAGACTCATTGATCTACGCTGTGAACACCTTTTCAATCCGCTTGGACTGGATGAAACGGAGCCTCGCTTTTCATGGAAAATGGTCGATGCGCGCCTGGGAGCTGGCCAAACTGCGTATGAATTGGTGGTCGCTTCAAATGAAGCTCGCGCTCGAGCTGGCCTAGGGGACATCTGGAGTTCGGGTAAAGTTGTTAGCAAGCAATCTCACCTAGTAGTCTACAATGGCGAAAAATTATCGGCTCACACCCGGTATTTCTGGTGCGTACGCATCTGGGATCACCTGGGCAAGGTGACTCAATGGAGCGACGTGGCTTGGTGGGAGACAGGATTCCTTGGGTTGCGTTGGCCGGCGGTATGGATAGGCGTATCCAAGAAAGACGAGAAGCGCGTGTCGCCCGCGCGTTACCTGCGCCACGGCTTCGAGCTGCCTGAAGCACCGGCCAGCGCCCGCCTCTACATATCAGCTTTGGGACTTTTTGAGCCCTACCTAAACGGCCAGCGCGTGGGTCGCGACGTGCTTGCGCCAGGATGGACGGATTACCAGAAACGCGTGGAGTATCTGAGTTACAATGTTTCGGCCCTTATAAAACCTGGCCGCAATGCACTCGGAGCGATTCTTGCTGATGGGTGGTTTTGCGGATTTCTCGGATGGCAGAATCAGCGCAACCACTACGGAGCCACACCAGCGCTCCTCGCGGTTCTGCGGCTAGTGCTGGGCGACGGCACGGTCCGGTGGATTGGCACCACCACCGCTTGGAAGTCAGTCCCGGGGCCGATTCTGGCGGCCGACCTTTATCACGGCGAGACTTATGATGCCCGGGTGGGAAATACGGCGTGGGCCGGAGGCAATTTCCCTGATGCCAACCATCCGGCCGTTCGTCCCATCACTACGCGCCCGGTATCCATCTTCGGCAAGGCGACTCCACCAGTTCGCGCAATTGAAGAGATTGTTCCGCAAGCAGTGACGCAGCCAACACCAAGCTGCTTTGTTTACGACCTTGGACAGAACATGGTGGGCGTGGTCCGACTCTCGATAACCGCCCCGCGGGGCACTCGGCTGCGCCTTAGGTACGCGGAGATGATAAATTCTGACGGTACGATCTACACAGCCAATCTGCGTTCAGCCCAAGCGACCGACTATTACATCTGCCGGGGTGGCGAAAAGGAATCCTATGAGCCGCGTTTCACCTTCCACGGATTTCGCTACGTCGAACTAACCGGCCTCCCGAACAAACCAGCTCTTTCCGCTATCACCGGTATAGTCTGGCACTCCGATCTTCGGCAGACCGGGAGTTTCTCTTGTTCAAATAAATTGCTCAACCAGCTTCAAAGCAATATTCGTTGGGGTCAGAGGGGTAACTTTCTAGATGTGCCAACCGATTGTCCGCAACGTGACGAGCGTCTCGGCTGGACCGGCGATGCGCAAGTTTTTGCCACAACCGCCGCTTTTAATTACGATGTCTCCACGTTCTTTCGCAAATGGCTCCAAGACTTGCGCGACGGACAGCATCCCAATGGTGAATATCCCGATGTTGCCCCCGATGTGCTCTGTCTGGCGGCGCGAAAGGACGCTGCCGCATGGCTTAAGCACGGCAACAAAGGGAATGCTGCCTGGGCTGATGCCGGCGTCATATGCCCTTGGGTCATTTACCGGCGCTATGGCGATGCGCGCGTGCTGGCTGAGAATTACACCGCAATGGCCAAATGGATCTCTTTCCAAGAGCGCACGAGCCGGAAACTGATCCGCCCCGACACTAATTATGGCGACTGGCTCGCGACTGACGCCGTCTCTCCCCACCGGGCCCCCACGCCGTGCGATCTAATCGGCACAGCGTATTTCGCGCATACGACCGGACACATGATAAAAATCGCGACGATTCTCGGCAAGACCCTCGACGCAGCGACTTATCGTCAGTTGCACTCCAGGATAGTCGCAGCTTTTAACCACGAATTTGTGAGCGCCAGCGGCCGTATCACAGGTGACACGCAGACTGGTTACCTATTGGCACTAGCCTTTGATCTGCTGCCCCAGCGGCTCCGGCGGAAAGCAGTCGCACGGCTCGTTCATCTTATAGAAAAGAACCAGAACCGGCTTGCCACCGGGTTCATCGGGACACCACTCTTGGGTCCAGTGCTGACGCGTTTTGGGCGGGTTGATGTAGCCTATCGTTTGCTCTTGCAGCGTGAGTATCCGTCTTGGCTTTATCCCATTCTTAATGGCGCGACGACAATGTGGGAGCGGTGGAACAGCTGGACCAAGGAGACCGGCTTTGGGGAAGCTGGGATGAACTCCTTCAATCACTACGCCTATGGCGCGATAGGCGAGTGGCTCTACGCCAACGTAACTGGCATCGACTTCGCCCCATCGGTGCCTGGCGGGCGCCGGCTTCTTCTTCACCCGCAACTTGGAGGTGGCCTGACCTACGCCCGGGCCAAATTATGGCTGCCCTACGGCGAAATAAGGAGCGCTTGGAAGTTGCGGGGTCGTATTTGGACATGGGACGTGACGATTCCGCCGAACGTTTCAGCCAGTGCCGAACTACCGACAAACAACGCAAGGGCAGTGCGTATTAATCAAAAGCCGCTCGGTTCACCTGCAGGAATCTCGTCTTTGAGGAAAACCAACCGCGCTGTTGTGGCACTGCTTCAGTCCGGTAATTACAATTTTGTGGTCACTGACCCTCATATTGAAGGTAGAGCATGTTAGTCACATTCGATGCTTGCCGGGCCAGAATCTACATCCCACGCGCAGGAGGGCTTAGCTGGGATTAGACGCATCTCCACCTGGTCTCGCTATTCAATATCAGATTTCTGGAGAGCCAGAGTGGGCCCCTGACCGGCCTCAACTTTTCGAGCCACCCCGGTCGACTAACACAACCCTGGCTCAAAAAACCGTATGCACGTCACCGGTCCAGTTTTAGGGGACAGGATCAAGCGTCTGTCCCTCAAAATTTCTCCGAAATATTTGCTACAGGATTTGCCAAAAAACTTCTTTTCGATTGAATTCACTTACATTCGAGGTAAGTTCTTTTCTGTTCTAACTCACTTGTAACAACACAAAAGCACGCTCCACGAGCGAATCGTGTTGTTGGGCCTGAGAGGTTCGAATCCCTCCCTCTCCGCCATTTTTCTTTCGAAGGTCGAAAGAAAAGTGCCCTCCGTAGCGTAGCCTTGGCAAAGGAGGGCCTTACACGGCCGGGGGAATCCGGCGTTCAAGGAGAATCAAGCCCCCTCTCAGCCAATTTTGCGCCAGTTTCTGGCGCTTCCCGACGGCAAGTCATATTGCGGGCCGCCCGGACAAAAGCTCCTTGCGCGGGGAGGGTCGGCTGGTAGCTTGGGTCGATTTTTATCCACCGCACACGCCCATGGTCACCGCCAGTCCGGAACTAACCTACAACAGCAAGATCGAGGGCGACGTCATCGTCACCCGGGCGGACGCGGCCATCAATTGGGTGCGCACCAACTCCATGTGGCCCATGCCGATGGGGCTGGCCTGTTGCGCCATCGAGCTGATGGCGGCGGCGTCCAGCCGGTTCGACATCGCGCGGTTCGGCGCGGAGGTCATGCGCTTCTCGCCCCGCCAGTCCGACTGCATGATCGTGGCGGGCACGGTCACCTACAAGATGGCCCCGGTGGTCCGCCGCATTTACGACCAGATGTGCGCGCCGAAATGGGTCATCGCCATGGGCGCCTGCGCCAGCTCGGGCGGCATGTATCGGAGCTACGCGACGCTCCAAGGGGTCGACCGCATCATTCCCGTGGATGTCTATGTCAGCGGCTGCCCGCCGCGCCCGGAGGCCCTGCTCGACGCCCTCATGAAGCTCCAGGCCAAGGTCAAACGCGAGCGCTCCTCCTCCCGGCTGCTCAGCGCCTGATCATCACCGCTGACGCGCATGACCACCGACGTCGATGTTACGACCGCCGTTAAGCAGCAGTTTCCCTCGGCCACGCCCCGGGCCAGCCTCGACTGCCCGGCCTTCAACGTCCCCGCCAACGACGCGCCGGCCGTGCTCGGCCACCTGCGCGACACGCAGGGCTATGATTTTCTGATGGACGTGACCGCGGTGGACTGGAGCGCGGAGAAATCGCCGCGCTTCACCGTCGTCTGGCACCTCTACTCGAGCACCAGGCACAACTATGTGCGCCTCGCGGCCGATTGCGCCAGCGACACCGAGCCAGCCATGCCCAGCGTCACCGCGCTCTGGCCCGGCGCCAACTGGCACGAGCGCGAAATCTTCGACATGTTCGGCATCAAGTTCGACGGTCACCCCGACCTGCGGCGCATCCTGATGTGGGACGCCTACCCGTATTTCCCGCTGCGCAAGGAATTTCCGCTGGCCGGCCGGCCCGCCGAGATGTCCGACGCGGATATCAACGCCGAGACCGGGACGGGCGTCATCTCCGCGCCGATGGCCGGCGGCCCGTTCGTGGCCACGCCGGGCGAGCCGATGAGCGAAGCCGAGCCTCGCGCCAAGGACGAAGCCTGGAACGAGCAGAGCGAAAAACCCGAGTAACCGCGATGGCCACTGATTTTTCATTTCCCGACACCGCCGCGAAAACGGCCGCCGTCCCGAAGGAATTCGAGCCGGAGAAGATGTCGCTCTCGATGGGCCCGTCACACCCGTCCACCCACGGCGTGCTCCGCATCCAGTTCGAGCTCGACGGCGAGATGGTGACCAAGGCCGACCCGGTGGTCGGCTACCTGCACCGCGGCGACGAGAAGATTGCCGAGAACATGACCTACAACCAGTTCGTGCCCTACACGGACCGGCTGGATTATCTCGCGCCGCTCGCCAACAACATGGCCTACGCTATCGCGGTCGAGCGCCTCGCCAATCTGCAAGTGCCCGCGCGCTGCCAGGCCATCCGCGTCATCACCGCGGAAATGGCGCGCATCTCGGCGCACCTCATGGGCCTCGGTGCCTACGGCATCGATGTCGGCGCGTGGACGGTGTTCATGTATTGCTTCGAGGAGCGCGAGAAGCTCTACAAGCTTTTCGAGGCGCTGACAGGTGCGCGCTTCACCACCAGTTATACCCGTATCGGCGGCCTGCAGCGCGACGTGCCCGAGGGCTGGGTGCAGCAGGTGGATGCGTTCTGCGACCAGTTCCTGCCCATTCTCGAGGAGATCCTCGGCCTGCTCTCGCGCAACAAGATCTTCCTCGACCGCACCGCCGGCGTCGGTGTCATCTCGCGGGCCGACGCCATCGCTTACGGCCTCACCGGCCCGAACCTCCGCGGCTCCGGCGTGGCGATGGATCTGCGCAAGGACCGCCCTTATTCCGGCTATGAGCAATACGAGTTCGACGTGCCGGTCGGCTCGAAGGGCGATTGCTACGACCGCTACCTCTGCCGCGGCGAGGAGATGAAGCAGTCCGTCCGCATCCTCAAGCAGGCAGTCGCCAAGTTTCCGGGCGGCGACTGGTTTGCGAGGGACGCACGCAAGATTTTCGCCCCGCCGAAGGACAAGATCCTCACGTCGATGGAGGAGCTGATCAACAACTTCATGATCGTGACCGAGGGCCCGCAGATGCCGGCCGGCGAGGTTTACTTCGAGGCCGAGAACCCGAAGGGCGTGCTCGGCTTCTACATCGTGAGCAAGGGCGGCGGCGTGCCGTGGCGGCTGAAGATCCGCAGCCCCTCGTTCTGCAACCTTTCCATCCTGCCCAAGCTCTGCGTCGGCAACATGGTGTCCGACGTCGTCTCCATCCTCGGCTCGCTCGACTTCGTCATGGGCGAGTGCGACCGGTGAAAATTCCATGATGAATTCAGAAACCATGAATCCAGAAATCAAACCCCGCACCGAGCATTCTTGGTTTTCCGGCTTCTGAATAAAACACCTTTCCCTTCAGTGAATCTCAAACCCGCCACGCTCCAGCAGATCGACGAGGTCATCACCCATTACCCGGTGAAGCGCAGCGCCGCGCTGCCGCTGCTGCATCTCGTGCAGGAGGACGCCGGTTGGATTTCGACCGAGGCCATCGAGTGGGTCGCGGCCAGGCTGGAGCTGCAGCCGATCAACATCTACGAGCTGGTCACCTTCTACCCGATGTTCCGGCAGAAGCCGATCGGCCGCCGCCACATCAAGGTCTGCCGCACGCTCTCCTGCGCGCTGACCGGGGGCTACCGGGTATGCGACCAGTTCCAGAAGGAATTCAACTGCCACCCGGGCGAGGTCTCGCCCGACGGCGAGGTCACCATCGAGTTCGTGGAGTGCCTCGCCAGCTGCGGCACCGGCCCGGTCGTCATGATCGACGACGACCTCCACGAGCGCGTCGATGCCGCCAAGGCCAAACAATTGAGCGACCAAATCAAAACCGCGGCCTCGCGCCGCCCCTCCACATGAAAAAGTTTCGCATCCTGCAGGTCCCCCCCGTGCGCTTCGGTCTCGTGCTCGGCCTGATCAATGGCTTCATCGGCCTGATCGTGGCCCCGGTCATCCTTTTTGCCGGCGGGGTCGTCGCCGCCGCCGAGGTGCCGCGACTGCTCGGCATTCCGTGGCTGTTCTTCGGCGCCGGCGCGCTGTTCATGCCGTTCATCCACGCGGTCGGCGGCTTCGTCGTCGGCGTCCTGCTCGCCATGGTCTACAACCTCGCCGCCCGGTGGACCGGCGGCATCGAGATCGTCCTCGACGACAAGTCCTGATCTCCGCCTCCGGCTCATCGCAAATCGCAAATTTGAAATCTAAAATTTTCTGATGCCCGCCCCCGCCGAACGCCGCCTGATCTTCGCTCATATCGATGAGCCCGGCTACACGCCCGACCTCGCCTGCTACCTGAAGCACGGCGGCTACGGGGTGTTGCGGCGCGCCGTCGCGCGCAAGCCGGAGGAGCTGTGCGACGAGGTCAAGAAGTCCGGTCTGCGCGGCCGCGGCGGCGCGGGTTTTCCCTGCGGGTTCAAGTGGTCGCTGCTCGACCGCAAGAGCGGCAAGCCCATCTACCTCGTGGTCAACGCCGACGAGTCCGAGCCGGGCACGTTCAAGGACCGCTACATCATGCACCAGGATCCGCACCAGCTGATCGAGGGCATCATGATCACCTGTTTCGCGAACAACGTGAAGCTGGCCTACATCTACATCCGCGGCGAATTCCCGCATGGCGCCAGGATCCTGGAAAAAGCCATCGCGGAGGCGCGCGCGGCGAATTTCTGCGGGCCGAACATCCTCGGCACCGGCTATGGCTGCGAGATTTACGTCCACCGCGGCGCGGGCGCCTACATCTGCGGCGAGGAGACCGGCCTCATCGAGTCCCTCGAGGGCAAGCGCCCGTATCCGCGCATCAAGCCTCCTTATTTCCCCGCGGTGCTCGGCCTCTACCAGTGCCCGACCATCGTCAACAACGTCGAGACCCTCTGCCACGTGAAGCACATCGTGGACATGGGCGGCGAGAATTACGCCAAGATCGGCACGCCCAACAACACCGGCACGCGCATCCTCTGTGTCTCCGGCCATGTGCAGAAACCCGGCTATTACGAATACGAGGTCGGCAGGATCACGATGGGCCAGCTGCTCAACGAGGTCTGCGGCGGCCCGCTGCCCGGTCGCAAGTTCAAGGCCGTCATCCCCGGCGGTTCGTCGGCGAAGATCTTGAAATTCGGCGAGACCTTCACGCTGAAAAACAAGGATGGCTCCACCCGCACGCTCACGGTCGAGGACATCCCGATGGATTTCGACACGCTCGCCGCCTGCGGGACGATGGGCGGCTCCGGCGGTGTCATCGTGATGGACGACTCGGTCAACATGGTCGAGGCGCTCGCCAACATCAACGCGTTCTACGCCCACGAGAGCTGCGGCCAGTGCACGCCCTGCCGCGAGGGCTCGCTCTGGATGAAGAAGATCACCGGCCGCATGGTGCACGGCGGCGCCCGTCCGAACGACGGCGAGATGCTCAAGAGCGTCGCCGACCAGATCGCCGGCCGCACCATCTGCGCCTTCGGCGAGGCCTGCGCGTGGCCGACGCAGAGCTTCGTCGCGAAGTTTGGCGATGAATTCAAGGCCGGTCCCGCCGCCAAACCCGCCGGCTCGCTCGAACTGGTATGAAAATGAATCACAGAGACACAGCGTTCACCCAGGCAAGACATAGGGTTCCTCTGTGCCCTCCGTGCCTCCGTGTTTAATTGAATTTCCTGAGATGATCCAATCCGCCAAACCCGACCTCGTGACCGTCAATGTTGACGGCCAGGACATCGCCGTGCCGAAGGGCACGAACATGATCGAGGCGGCGCGCCTGGTCAGCGTCGAGGTGCCGCATTACTGCTACCACCCGAAGCTGACCGTCGTGGGCAACTGCCGCATGTGCCTCGTCGAAATGGGCCTGCCGGCGGTGGATCCGGCCACGAAGCAGCCGGTGATGGATCCCGCCACGGGCAAGCAGAAGATCAACTGGATGCCGCGCCCCACCATCGCCTGCGCGACCAACGCCTCGCCCGGCCTGCACATCCGCACCAACACGCCCGCGGTGCAGGACTGCCGCAACGGCGTGACCGAGTTCCTCCTCATCAACCACCCGCTCGACTGCCCGATCTGCGACCAGGCGGGCGAGTGCAAGCTGCAGGAATTCTCCACCAGCTACGGCCGCGGCTACTCGCGCTTCATCGAGCAGAAGAACGTGAAGCCCAAGCGCACCGCGCTCGGCCCGCGCGTCACGCTCGATGACGAGCGCTGCATCCTCTGCTCGCGCTGCATCCGTTTCTCCAAGGAGATTGCGAACGACGACGTGCTCGGCTTCATCGACCGCGGCAGCTACAGCACGCTGGCGTGCTACCCGGGCAAAAAGCTGGAGAACAATTACTCGCTCAACACCGTGGACATCTGCCCGGTCGGTGCGCTCACCAGCACCGATTTCCGCTTCAAGATGCGCGTCTGGTTCCTCAAGCAGACCCCGGGCATCGACATCGAGTCCTCCGTGGGCGCGAACACCGAGGTGTGGAGCCGCGAGGGCGTCATCTACCGGATCACCCCGCGCCGCAACGATGAGGTGAACGACACCTGGATGGCCGACTCCGGCCGCGTGCTCTACAAGCCGGTGAAGGCCGACAACCGGCTCGCGGCACCATCCATCAACGGCGCCGCCACGGCGGCCGAGATGGCCCTCAAGGCTGCGGGTGACCTGCTCAAAGCCGGTCCGGTCGCGATCGTTGGCTCCGGTGGCAGTTCGGTCGAGGAGCAGTTTCTCCTTAAAAAGCTCGCCGACGCGCTGCAGGCTTCCACCGCGCTGGTCAGCCGGGTGGGGCAGGGTGACGGCATCCTCATCTCCGCCGACCGCAACCCGAACGTCCGAGGCGCGCTGGTCACCGGCCTTATCTCCGCGCTGCCTGCGCCGAAGCTCACCGCTCTCGCTGGCGCGATTGATACGGGCAAGGTAAAGACGGTCCTCTCCGCCGGCGAGGACCTGACGGCCGCCGGGCTCACGGCCACACAGCTCGCCAAGGTTTCCGTGATTTACCTTGGCACGCACCGGAACGCCACGAGCGAAGCCGCGCAGGTGGTCATCCCCACGCTCACGGTCTTTGAAAAGAGCGGCACGTTCGTGAACCAGCAGTTCCGCTTGCAGAAATTCGCCAAGGCCGTCCCCGGCCCGGCCGGTGTGGCTGACGACCTTGTTACACTGGCCGCGCTTGTCGCCGCCGTTGGCGGCACGAACATCCCTTCCGACCTCGGCTCGCTCTGGGCGACGCTCGCCACCGAGGTGAAGCCGCTCGCGACCGTCACCTACGTCAATCTGCCGTCCACCGGGCTGCTGCTCGACGTGACGCCGTGGGCCGCACTGCCCTTTATCGAAGGTGCGTCCCTTCACTTTAAACCCGCCGTGCCGGCTGCCGCCAACGCATGAGCACCGTGATTCAACTCTGGACTGGTCTTCATCCGCTCGTGCAGATGCTCGTCAAGGGCCTCGCGGTGATTGGCGTCATGTTCCCGTTCGGCGGCGCCTGCTCGCTGATCGAGCGCAAGGTCTCGGCGTGGATGCAGGGCCGCCCGGGGCCGAACCGCGCCATTCCGTTCTGGTTTGCGTGGATGCCGGTCGTCGGCCCGTTCCTGCAGCGGCTGGGTGTATTCCACCTGATGGCCGACGGCGGCAAGATGTTCATGAAGGAGGACTCGCTGCCGGGCCACGTGAACAAGTTCTACTTCCTGCTCGCGCCGGTGGTGGCGATGATTCCCGCCCTGACGACCGTCACCGTCGTGCCCTTCGGCGCCTACGTGGACGGCGCCGGCCACCTCGTGCCGCTCGTGCTGGCCAATCTCGACGTCGGCATCCTCGCGGTGTTCGCGGTGTCCTCGCTCGGCGTCTACTCGCTCATCCTCGCCGGCTGGGCCTCGAACTCGAAATATCCCTTCCTCGGCGGCGTGCGCGCCTCGGCCCAGCTGATCTCCTACGAGATCTCGATGACGCTGTCCGTGCTGCCGGTCTTCCTGATGATCAACGCGCCGGGCGGCGACGGCTCGCTCAGCCTCTTCCGCGTGGTGGAATTCCAGAGCGGCACGAGCGGGTGGCACGGCACCTGGTTCATCCTGACGATGCCGCTGGCGGCGGTCATCTTCCTCGTCTCGCTCTTCGCCGAGACCAACCGCCTGCCGTTCGACATGGCGGAGGGCGAGGCCGACCTCGTCGGCGGCTTCCACACGGAATACGGCTCGATGAAATGGGGCCTGTTCTTCGTCGCCGAGTATTCGCACATGCTGATCGGCTCCGGTGTGTTCGTCCTGCTCTTCCTCGGCGGCTGGAATCCGCTGCCATGGGTGCCGCTGGAGACACTGGTCGGCTGGCTCGCCAAACTCACGCCGCTGGCCGCGCACCCGATCTTTGTCGGCCTGCTCTCGATCGCCATTTTCATGGGCAAGGCGCTGTTTTTCATCTTCGTGTTCATGTGGGTGCGCTGGACGGTCCCGCGCTTCCGCTACGACCAGGTGATGAAGCTCGGTTGGCAGAAGCTCCTGCCGCTGGCCATCGGCAACCTCATCTTCTACGCGGTCCTCATCGCGTGGCTGCAACCCAAGATTCAATGAATCCAGCATCCAAGGAATCCAGAATCCAGCATGGGATTGCCACTTTTCAAGTGGCAGCCGGCGTTGGGTCGCCTTGCTTCTGGATTCTGGATACTGAATTCTAAATTCCTTCCGCTCCGCACCATGCCCTACGTCGTCGAACGCAAGCCCCTCACGCTCTCCGAGCGGCTCTACTTCCCGCAGATCCTCGCGGGCATGCGGGTGACGCTGAAGCATCTCTTCGCGCCGAACGTGACGATGGAGTATCCGGAGCAGCGCCCGGCCATCCCGCCCGGCTACCGCGGCGTGCCCACGCTGGTGATGGATCCGAACGGCCGCGAGAAATGCGTCTCCTGCCAGCTCTGCGAGTTCGTCTGTCCGCCCAAGGCCATCCGCATCACGCCCGGCGAGATTCCCCACGACGCCCCGACGGCGCACGTCGAGAAGGCGCCCCAGGCCTTCGACATCGACATGCTCCGCTGCATCTACTGCGGCCTGTGCCAGGAGGTCTGCCCCGAGGAGGCCATCTTCCTGCAGAACCAGTATTCCATGACCGGCTACACCCGCGAGGAGATGGTCAATGACAAGGCCCGGCTCTACGAGCTCGGGGGCACGCTGCCCGACTCGCACCACAAGTGGGACAAGAAGAAGGCCGCCGAGACGCAGGGCAACGCCCACTGAGCCCAACCAATTACCGCAACCTGTCATTCTGAACAAAGTGAAGAATCCATCATGACTCCCGCCGGCATATATTTTTCTGGATCCTTCGCTGCGCTCAGGATGACAGGCCACGAAGGGTTGGCCTTGTTCAAGGAATTCAACGCAGTTTCCGGCCGGCACCACTGAGTCATGGCGAACTTCCTCTTCTATACCCTTGCCTTGCTCACCCTCGCCAGCGCCGTGCTGGTCGTGGTCAACAAGAACGCGGTCAACGCCGCCATGGGCCTGTTGCTGAGTCTGGTCGGCGTCGCCGGCCTGTTTGTGCTGCTCGACGCCGCGCTGCTGGCGTTCGTGCTGCTGCTGGTCTACGCGGGCGCGGTCGTCGCGCTGTTCCTCTTCATCATCATGCTGCTCGACACGACGCCCGGCGCGCAGAAGCCGTTCAGCAGGCGCACCATCACCGCCTCGGCCCTCGGTGGCGCGCTGCTGGTCGTCGGCGTGCTGTCCCTCTACCATCGCGCGGAGTTCCCCGCCGCCGTGACCCCGGCCGCCGCGCCGACGCTCAAGGCCTACGCGGAGCAGCTCTTCACCACCTACCTGCTGCCGGTGCAGCTCGTGGGCTTCATGCTTCTCATCGCGATGCTCGGGGTGATTGTCCTCAGCCGGAAATACACCGGGGATGAAGCACTGAAGGTGGAGGGCCAGCCATGAGCATCGGCCTCAACCAATACCTGCACCTGAGTGCGCTGCTCTTCGCCATCGGCTTCTTCGGCGTGTTGCTCCGCAAGAATACGCTGGTGATCTACATGTGCCTCGAGCTGATGCTCATCGCCTCGACCCTCGCGCTGGTGGCGTTCTCCAAGTTCAACGACACGCTCGACGGCAGCGTCTTCGTCTTCTTCATCCTCACCATCGCGGCGGCCGAGGTCGCCGTCGGCCTCGCCCTCATCGTCGCGCTCTTCCGCCGCCGCCACACCATCCAGGTGGAGGAATTGAACCAGCTCAAACATTAGCCCCGGATGAACACAGATAAACACGGAATCCTTCTGGATCGCTGCCTTCAGGTAGGGACGGACCGCTGGGCCGTCCGCGAACGTGTTACGGCGCGCCCAGCGGTCGCGCCCGACCTTCTCGGGGCATTGACGCCATGACCATGCTCCAGCACGCAATCCTGGTCCTGCTCCTGCCGCTCGCCTCGGCGGCGGTGATCGCGCTCTTCCTGCGCAAGCAGGGCGCACTCGCCTCCTGGATCTCCACCGTCGCGGCTGGCGCGGGCGCCGCCATCGCGATCATCCTCCTGCAGCACGGCGAGCGCTTTGAAAACTCGATCGAATGGCTGCGCTTCGGCAACTTCAGCGTGCGGATGGGCATCAAGTTCGACGACCTCGCGGCGCTCATGCTGTTCATCGTCGGCTTCGTCGGCTTCCTGATCCATGTCTTCTCCCTCGGCTACATGCACGACGACCGGGCCCGGGCGCGGTTCTTCGGCGGCCTGTCCATCTTCATGTTCTCGATGATCGGCATCGTGCTCGCCGACAATCTGTTCATGATTTTCATCTTCTGGGAGCTGGTCGGTTTCAGCTCCTGGCTGCTGATCAACCACTATCACGAGAAGCAGTCCGCGGCTGACGCCTCGAAAAAGGCCTTCATCGTCAACCGCGTCGGCGACTTCGGTTTCCTGCTCGGCATCATCTGGTGCTACTACGGTTTCGACACGGTCAACCTGACCGAGCTGGCGAAGCTGACTTCCGGCGGGGCGATGCCGTGCAGCGAATGGATCCCCCTGTTGCTGTTCTGCGGCGCGGTCGGCAAGTCGGCGCAGATGCCTTTGCAGGTGTGGCTGCCCGACGCAATGGAGGGTCCGACGCCGGTCTCCGCGCTCATCCACGCGGCCACCATGGTCGCCGCCGGCATCTACATGCTTTGCCGGGTCAACATGCTCATGATGCCCGATGCGCTCACGGTCATCATGTGGACCGGCACGATCACCGCGCTTTACGCCGCGCTCTGTGCCATCGTGCAGCGCGACATCAAGAAGGTGCTGGCCTACTCGACGCTCTCGCAGCTCGGCTACATGGTCGCGGCGTTTGGATTGGGGTCGAATATTCCAGGGCAAGATGGCGGTGGGACACCCGTCCTTGCCGCAGGAGGTGCCGCCGCGATGTTCCACCTGACGACCCACGCTTTCTTCAAGGCGCTGCTCTTCCTCGGTTCGGGCTCGGTCATCATCGGCTGCCATCACGAACAGGACATCTTCAGGATGGGCGGGCTGCGCGCGAAGATGCCGGTGACCTTCTTCACCTTCACTATCGGCGTGCTGGCGATCATCGGCATGCCGTTCCTCGCGGGCTTCTTCTCGAAGGACGCCATCCTCTACCTCGCAATGGAGAAGAACACCGCGGTGTTCGTCATCCTCGCGTTCACCGCCGTGCTGACCTCGTTCTACATGGTCCGGCTGTGGAAGATCACCTTTCTCGGTGAGGCACGTTCGGACGACGCGAAGCATGCCCACGAGAGCGGCTTGGTGATGACGCTGCCTCTCATGATCCTTGCGGTGCTCTCGATCGCTGGCGGTTACACCGGCGTGTTCGGAAAGCTGGCCGGCGCCATTGCCCACCTCGTGCCCGAGGCCGAGGGTCAGGCGCACACGACCATCCTGCTCGTTTCGTTGGCCGTCATGACGGTCGGCGCCGGCGCGGCGCTGTTCTTCTACAAGTCCGCCGCGACCGACGCGCTGGAGGAGAAGGTCCGCCCGGTGTTCGCCGGGCTCACCTGGCTCAAGGAATCATTCGACCGGCTCTACAATTACTACGTGGCGAAGATCCAGCAGCGCTTCGCCATGCTGCTGAACTTCCTCGAGCAGATCTTCCTCGCCGGACTCATCATCCGCGGCTTCGCGGGCTTCGTCGGACTCGTCGGCTACAGCGCCCGGGCGCTCTACACCGGCAGCCTGCACGCCTACGTCTACTGGTTCCTGCTCGGCGCGGTGCTCCTCTGGGCCTTCGCCGCCGGCTTCCTCTGATTCATGATTTCCAACGCCCAACTTCTGCAGCTCGCCATCGCGACTCCGCTGGTCGCGGCGCTCATCATCGGGCTCGGGCTGCCCAAGCGGTTCTCCATCAAGCTGGCCGCCGTCGCCTTTACGCTGCCGGCGCTCATCGCGCTGTGGCTGTGGGCGAAATTCCCCGCGGAAGGCGCGCAGCACTACCAGTTTCTCAGCACGATGGACACCGGGCTGTCGGGCTTCGGCCTCAGCCTGAAGCTCGGGCTCAACGGCATCGCGCTGCCGATGTTCCTGCTCGCGGCCATCGTCGGCCTCGCGGCCGGGCTCTACGCCCTGCGCTCGCAGGCCGAGCGGCTGAAACTGTACCTCATGCTGCTGCTCGTCATGCACGGCGGCCTGCTGGGCGTGTTCGCCTCGGTGGACGTGTTCTTCTTCTATTTCTTCCACGAGCTGGCGCTCATCCCCACCTTCATCATGGTCGGTATCTGGGGCGGCCGTGACCGCAACTACGCGGCGATGAAGCTGACGATCTACCTGACGGCCGGCGCGATGCTGTCGCTCACCGGGCTCATCGCCATCTACGTGAAGAGCGGTGCGAATTCCTTCGACCTCATCACCCTGCGCGAGACGCTGGCCGCCGACCCGCTGCGCGTGACGACGCAGAAATACATCTTCGGGTTGCTCATGTTCGGCTTCGGCATCCTGGTCTCGCTCTGGCCGCTGCACACCTGGGCGCCGCTCGGCTACGGCGCCGCGCCCAGCTCCACCGCGATGCTGCACGCCGGCGTGCTCAAGAAATTCGGCCTCTACGGCCTGATCCAGATTGCGCTGCCGTTGCTGCCGGAGGGCGCGGCGCAGTGGGCGTGGAAACTCGCGCTGCTCGCCGGCTTCGGCAACGTGCTGGTCGTCGGCTTCATCACCATGGCGCAGCGCGACCTGAAGCAGATGCTCGGTTACAGCTCGGTCATGCACATGGGCTACTGCTTCCTCGGCATCGCCTGCCTCTCGACCATCGGCTCGGGCGGCGCGGTCCTGCTGATGGTGGCGCACGGCCTGTCGGTGGCGCTGCTCTTCCTGCTCGCCACCAGCGTGCACCACCGCACCCACACCTTCGATCTGGCCGAGATGGGCGGGCTGGCGCAGAAGACGCCCGTGCTCGCCGCGCTGTTCGTGGCCGGCACGATGGCCAGCATCGGCCTGCCCGGCTTTGCCAATTTCTGGGGCGAGCTGACGGTCTTCGTGGCGCTGTGGAAATTCTCCCCGGGCATCACGGCGGTGGCCGTCGCCGGCGTGGTCATCTCGGCCATCTACGGCCTGCGCGCCGCCGCGCGGGTGTTCTTCGGTCCGCCGAGCGAGACCTTGCAGCGTGTCATGGCGGAGCATCCGCCGGCGGACCTCGACTGGCGGGAGCGGCTGCCCGCGCTCATCCTGCTCGCCGCGCTGATCCTCTTCGGCTTCTACCCGCGGGCCCTGTCGGAGCCGGTCAACCAGGCGCTCACCGCGCCGGCCGTCGTCCACACCGCGTCCCCCTCGATTCACCGCTGATTTTCCACCCCCATGTCCACGGAACTCCTCCAGGCAGTCGCTGACACCAACGAATGGTGGGCCATCGGGCCGGAAATGACCCTGGCCATCGGCGCGCTCGGCCTGCTCGTGCTGGAAATTCTCCTGCCGAAGAAGGACCTGCGCTATATTCCGCCCTTCGCGATCATGACCTTGGTGGTCGTGCTCATCAGCGTGGTGCTGGGCTTCAACATCGCGGGCTGGGATGGCGAGCTTTTCGGCGGGCTCATCCTGCTCAGCGATACCGGCCGGATCGCCCGGGTGTTTTTCCTGCTGTCCTCGCTGCTGGTCTGCTTTCTCGGCACCATCTGCCTGCCGCGCGCCCGGGTGCCTCGCGTGGAGTTCTATCATATCGTGCTGGTGGTGACGGCGGCCCTGATGCTGCTCGCGCAGAGCAACCACTTTGTGATGTTCTTTGTCGCGCTCGAGACGGTGACCATCGGGTTCTACATCCTCGTCGGCTATTACCGCGAAAGCACGCTGTCGCTCGAGGCCGGTCTGAAATACCTGGTGCTGGGCGCGCTCAGCTCGGCCATCATGCTCTTCGGCATCGTGCTGCTCTACGGCGCCGTGGGCAAGGTCACCATCGCGGGCGTGGCGCACACGGGCTTCGAATATCCGATCGTGGCGGATTTCCTTCGCCAGCACCCCGACAACTTCCTTGCCACGGCCGGCGCGCTGCTCGTGCTCGGCGGCGTGGCCTTCAAGATCGGCGCGTTTCCGTTCCAGATCTGGATTCCCGACGTCTACCAGGGGGCGCCGACGCCCGTCACCGCCTTCCTCGCCGTCTCGTCCAAGGCCGCGGGCTTTGCCGTGCTGCTGACGCTGGTGCACAACGTCTTCGCCCCGCTGGAGGGCGTGCTGGTGCCGGTGCTGTCGCTGCTCGCGGCGGCGACGATCATCTTTGGCAACCTCTCGGCGCTCACGCAGCGCAACACCAAGCGCCTGATGGGCCTCTCCGGCGTTTCGCACGCGGGCTACCTGCTGCTCGGCGTCACGGCCTCGATGACCGTGTCGTGGGCGGCCGGCGCGGTGTGGTTCTACCTGTTCACCTACATGCTGGCCTCGATGGCGGTGTTCGGTGTCATGGCCCACCTGGCGGGCACGGACGATGCCGACCAGGAGCTGGAGCATTACGAGCGGCTGGCCCGGGACCGGCCGTTGCTCGGCGCCGTGCTGGCCATCGGGGTCGGCTCGCTCGCCGGCATCCCGCCTCTGGCCGGTTTCATGGGCAAGCTGCTGCTCTTTGTCGCGGCCTTCCAGGCACATCTCTACTGGCTGCTCGCCGTGGCGCTCGGCGGCGTGGTGGTCTCGATCCATTATTACTTCGGTTGGATCAAGGCCGCCTTCTTCGAGTCCTGGTCGCCGCCTGGCAGTGCAGCGACCCCATCCGTCCGTCCCGCGGCGGCGGGACCGTCGCTGGTGGGCGCGGCGACGCTGGTGGCGCTGGCGCTGCTGACCGTGCTGCTCGGTTTCTACCAGGCGCCGCTGACCAGCTGGCTGCTGAAGTAAACGCCGGCCGCGGCGTTTATTTCCTTCGCACCGGCGGG
>DATFUQ010000243.1:0-5555 GCA_035260745.1 Lacunisphaera sp.
GGCCGGCGGCACCTGCCTCATCGCCGACGTGGACAAGTCCCGCCTGCAAAAGCGCGTCCACGACCGCTACCTCGACGAAATCGCACCGTCGCTCGACGAGGCCATTGACCGCAGCCTGGGCTACGCCGCCGAAAAGAAAGCGCTGAGCGTCGGCGTGGTGGCCAACGCCGTCGACCTGCTGGAACGCCTCCTCGTCCGCAAAATCTACGTCGACTCGCTCACCGACCAGACCAGCGCGCATGACCCGCTCGTCGGCTACGTGCCGGTTGGCTACGACCTCAAGGCGGCTGCCACGCTGCGGAAGAAGAATCCCACGAAATACCAGAAGCTTTCCCTCGCCTCGATGGCCCGACACGTGAAGGCCATGCTCACGCTGCAAAAACGCGGCGCGAGGACCTTCGATTACGGCAACAATCTCCGGCAGCGCGCCTTCGACCAGGGCATCAAGCACGCGTTCGATTTTCCCGGCTTCGTGCCGGCCTATATCCGCCCGCAGTTCTGCCTCGGCCGCGGACCCTTCCGCTGGGTGGCGCTGTCCGGCGACCCGGAGGACATCTTCGCCACCGACCGCGCTCTCATGGAGCTGTTTCCCTACAACGCCGGCCTGCATCGCTGGCTCAGGCTGGCGGGCGAACGCGTCGCCTTCCAGGGTCTGCCGGCGCGCATCTGCTGGTTCGGCCTCGGCGAACGCCATCGCGCCGGCCTGCTTTTCAACCAGATGGTCGCCGACGGACGCGTGAAGGCGCCCATCGTCATCGGCCGCGATCATCTCGACTGTGGCTCGGTCGCCAGCCCGAACCGCGAGACCGAGGCCATGAAGGACGGCTCCGACGCCATCAGCGACTGGGCCATCCTCAACGCCATGGTCAACATCGCGAGCGGCGCCTCGTGGGTCAGTTTTCATCACGGCGGCGGCGTCGGCATCGGTTACAGCCAGCACGCCGGTCAGGTCATCGTCGCCGACGGCACGCCCGCGGCCGCGGTCCGGCTCGAGCGCGTCCTCACCAACGACCCGATGATGGGCGTCTTCCGCCACGCCGACGCCGGCTACGAACTCGCCCAAAAATGCGCCGACAAGCTCAGCGCGCCCATACCCATGCGCGGGTGGAGCGGCTTGCCCCCAAGACGCTCAGCGCGTTGAGGGCAACGCGCTCCATCCTATCCCGCCGTGAAAATTCCGCACACCACCCCCGCAACCTGGCCCGCCATTCCGACCGGCCGCTTCGCGGCGACCATCCGGCGCGATTCACCGCGCGGCTGCACCGTGGCACTTCTGGGCCTGCCCAACGACACCGGCGTGAAGCTGAACCATGGCCGTCCCGGCGCCAAGGGCGGCCCCAGGGCTTTCCGCGCCGCGCTTGCCCCCTATGGCGCCGACCTGCCCGGATTGCCCCGCGTGTTCGATGCCGGCGACGTGAAGCCCGGCCGTTCGCTCGAGGAAACACATCGCCGTGTCACGGCCGCGACCGCCGCGTTGCTCGATGCCGGGCTCTTCCCAATTGCGATCGGCGGCGGGCACGACCTGACCTTCCCCTTCGTCCGCGCGGTGGCGACGAAGCATCCCGACCTCGCCGGAGTTTACTTCGACGCGCATCTCGACGTCCGCGAAACCCGCGGCTCGGGCATGCCGTTTCGCAAGCTGATCGAGGAGTGCGGAGTCAGCGCGCTTCACTTGCACGGTTTCCGCCCGCTCGTGAACTCCCCCGAACACCTGGCCTGGTTCAAACGGCATGGCGGCAAGATAATTTCCGAGAACGCCCCTTTGCAGCTGCCGGACGCCGCGAATCTTTTCGTCAGCTTCGACCTTGACGTGCTCGGCAGCGCCCATGCCCCGGGCGTCAGTGCCCTGAATCCCTCCGGCTGGACCGTCCGCGAGGCCGAGGCGCAGGTCGCCTGCTGCGGATTGGATCCTCGCGTCCGCTGCTTTGACTTGATGGAACTGAACCCGAAACACGACCTCGACGGCCGCACGGCCCGGGTCGCAGCCCACCTCTTCCTCACCTTCCTGACGAGCTTGGCCAAACGGAGAGAATGAATCCCAGAAACTTGGCCAGAAGAAGTCACAAAAAATCTTTCCGAAGCGCTGCAGTTCGCACGCGCCTATAGGCGCACGAGACATGCAACCGAAGCCATATGGCTCCTTTGTGCTTTTTGTGGCTAAATCTCTGCCTGAATTATTCTGTGTCTTCTGTGTATTCCGTGGTTAACACTTCTGCTTCATGTCCCTCCTGATCCGCAACGCCCGCATCCTCACCCTCGCCGGGCCCACCCGGCCGCGACGCGGCAAGGAGCTGGGCGAGCTCGGCATCATCCCGCAAGGCGAGGTCCTCATCACCGACGGCAAGATCGCCGCCGTCGGTCCCAAGGTGGAGGTGCCGGCCGACGCCGAGATCATCGAGGCGCAGGGTCGCGTGCTCCTGCCGGGCTTTGTCGACTGCCACACCCACGCCTGTTGGGCGGGCGACCGGCTCAATGAGTGGGAACAGAGGCTGCGCGGCGTCCCCTACCTCGAGATTCTCAAGGCCGGCGGCGGCATCCACGCCACCGTGCGGGCCGTCCGCGAGGCGACGAAGAAACAGCTCGCGGCCCACTTGAAAACCCGGCTCGAGGCGATGCTCCGCGAGGGCACGACGACCGTGGAGATCAAGAGCGGCTACGGGCTGGAGTCCGAGGCGGAGCTGAAGATGTTGCGCGCCATCGTTCGGGCCGGCAACGAATGGCCCGGCACCATCGTCCCGACCGCGCTGCTCGGCCACGCCTTTGAGGGCGACCCCGACGAATACGCCCGGATGGTCGTGAAGGAAATGCTGCCGGCGGTTTCCAAGGAGTTTCCCGACATCACCGTGGATGCCTATTGCGAGGAGGGGGCCTGGTCACTCGAGGCCTGCGTGCGATTTTTTGAGAAAGCCGCCAAGCACCATCCCATTCGCGTCCATGCCGACCAGTTCAACTCGCTGGGCATGATTCCCGAGGCCATCCGGCTCGGCGCGCGCAGCGTCGACCACCTTGAGGCCACCACCAAGACCGACCTGACCCTGCTCGCCAAGTCGCGGACGATGGGCGTCATCCTGCCCTGCACCGGCTTCCATGTGGACGGCCGCTATGCCCGGGCCGGCAGCTTTGTCAGCCAGGGTGGCGCCGTGGCGCTGGCGACCAACTGCAACCCCGGCACGTCGCCGGCCCACTCGATGCCGCTCGCCATCGCGCTTGCGGTGCGCTTCTGCGGACTGTCGCCGGCCGAGGCCATCACGGCCGCCACGGTCAACGGGGCGGCCGTGCTCGGGTTGTCCGACCGCGGCACGATCGAGGCCGGCCAGCGCGCCGACTTGCTGCTCCTGCACCACAAGGACGAGCGCCAGCTCGCCTACGAACTCGGCGGCAATCAGGTGGCCACGGTCATCTGCGCCGGCCAGCGCGTGAATCAATAGCCCGCCGCCTCGTAGGGCCCCTGGCCGCGGCCATAGACGAGGATGCTCCGCTCGAAGGTGCAGACAAGCCGGCCATGGTGCGTGCGCGCCGTCGTGCGAACCTCGATGATGCCCTGCCCGGGGCGCGACTTGGACTCGCGTTTCTCCAGCACCGTGGACTCGGCGTATACCGTGTCGCCATCGCGCACCGGCTCGAAAAACTTCACGTTCTTCCAGGCCAGGTTCGCCACCACCTTGGAGAAGGTCTTGGTCATCATGCCGGTGAGCACCGCGAGCACATGCAGCGGGTTGATCGTCCAGGCGCCGTCGTCCACGTGCGCGTGAAAGCTCTGGTCGGTGAGTTCCGGGGTCTGGTCGAGGGCGCGCAGCGAGTGCGTCATGCTCTCCTCGATCGTAAAGGTTTTTCCGGGCCGGTGTTCGTAGGTCTCGCCGACCACGATGTCCTCGTAGAACAAGCCCATCCGCTCGCGGAAGACGCCCGGCGAGATTTCAACGTGTGAGGCGTGGCGGTTCATGAAATTGAGTTAGCCACAGAAGTCGCAAAAAGCAGACATCGACCAACCAGTCCTAATTTCTGTTTTTGAGGCCATGTTCAGTAATTCACCTTCGTGAAGTTATCCTGACCGGCGCGGGCGATCAGGAGATCGTAGACCAGCCGGGCGACCACCTCGCCGCGCTGGTTCAGACCTCGCGTGCAGATCTTGAGGCGTCCCACTTTCGCGTCCTCCGGCCAGTCGGCCTTCTGCAGAACCTCCGACTCGGCATAGAGCGTGTCACCACCGAAGACCGGCTTGGTCAGCGTGATCTCGTCAAAACCGAGCAGCCGCGTGCGCTTGGCGAAGGTTTTCCAGGTCAGGCCGATGGCGACCTTGGTGGTGAGCGTGGAATCCACCAGGCATTTCTTCCACTCGGTATGCGCCGCGAAGGCCTCGTCGAAGTGCAGCATCTGCTGATTGAGCGTGTCGAGGCACTCGTCGCGGCTGTCCTGCTGCGAAAGCGTCAGGCCCGGCCGGTGCTGGAATTTCTGGCCGACGGCAAATTGCTCGAAATCCAGCCCGAAGCGCTCGCGGTAACGCTTTTCACCAGTAGAAACGTATGCCAGGAAGTCGGACATGAAATTTTGTAACCGCTAATCTGCGCTAATGGGGAGACAGTTTTCGCAATGCGATATCGGGAAATTAGCGGTTAGCCAGTTGTCCCGCGCGCTGGAGCACGCGCTGGGCGGAGCGGTAGATGGGCACGTCGATCATCTGGCCGTCGACATTGGCCACGTTGCCGCCCGCGGCGTCGTAGGCCGCGACGATTTTCCGCGCGCGCGCCACCTGCCCGGCGGTGGGCTGGTAGGCGCGCTGAATGATGGCGACCTGGTCGGGGTGGATGGCGAGCTTGCCCGTGAAACCCAGCGGGCGGGTCTGGACGCACTCCTGCTCAAGCCCGGCGGCATTCGCGAAATCAATGTAGGGCTGGTCGAGCGCGAGCAGGCCGGCGGCGGCGCACGCGTGCACAACGGTGGTGCGTGGCCAAAGCAACGCGTCCCAAGTCGGCTCACCACCGGTCTCGGCGGACAAGTCGAGCCCGCCGAACGCCAGCGCCGCAATGCGCGGCGAGGCCTCGGCGATGGAGGCGCAACGGCGGACGCCCTGCACTGTCTCGATCAGGCAAATGAAGCGTACGCTCTCCGGCAGCTTGCGCGCGGCGAGCTGCACCTCAGTCGCGGACTCGACTTTGGACAGCATGACGATGTCGGGCTTGATGCCCGCGGCGTTGAGCGCGTCGAGATCAGCCAGACCGGCGGGCCCGCGCAGATTGTTGATCCGGATAGCGCTGACAAACAGCCGGTCGGCCGGCACGCCGCCGTGTTTTTTGAAATACGCCGCGACGTCGGTGCGCACGCGATCCTTGTCCGCAACGGCGATCGAGTCCTCAAGGTCCACAATGACACCTTCAGCGCCGCTCGCGACCGCCTTGGGCAGCCGTTCCAAGCGTGAACCCGGGGTGAAAAGCAGGGCGGTGAGCGGGGATGCCGGGGCGGACATGCTCTCAATGAAGCCTATTTGCCGGCCGGTGAAAACAAAAACCGCCGCTCCTCGGAGGAGCCGACGGTTAAAAAGTGGCGGGCATAGCGAG
>DATFUQ010000244.1:0-6448 GCA_035260745.1 Lacunisphaera sp.
CTCGGCGCTCGGCGAGGCGGCGCGTAATGTGGCAAACGAAAGGAAGCTCTCCTTTCCGTCGTCCCAGCGGAGGGCGACCTCGGAGCCGATGATCTGGACGTCCGTCGGGGTGTGCACGCCAGCAGCTATTAGCAAACGGACGGTGAAGTGAAGCCCCGAAAATAGCCTGCGGCGATGGTTTACTCGGCGGAGCGGTTCATTAGGTTGTCTGCACCATGCATACGACTCCCTCGCGCCTGCCTCACGTGGTAGTGCTGGGCGCCGGCTTCGGCGGCCTCGCGTTTGCGAAGGCTTTTCCGTCACACATGGCGCGCGTCACGGTCGTGGACCGGCAGAACCACCATGTGTTTCAGCCGCTGCTCTACCAGGTGGCGACCGCAGGCCTGTCGGCGCCGGACATTGCGCAGCCCATCCGGGCCATCCTGCGCGACAAACCCAACCTGACTGTGCTCATGGCCGGGGTGCGCCGCATCGATCCGGTGGCCCGCCGGGTGGAGCACGACCAGGGCTCCATCGACTACGATTACCTCGTGATCGCGCTGGGCGGACAGACCAGTTATTTCGGCCACGATGAATGGGAGCAGTTCGCCCCCGGGCTCAAGACGCTCGACGACGCGGTGCGCTTGCGTCGCAACATGCTGCTCGCCTACGAGCGCGCCGAGGTCGAGCCCGATGAGACGCGCCGGCGCGAGTTGATGACGACCGTCGTGGTCGGCGGCGGGCCGACGGGCGTCGAGCTGGCGGGCACTTTTGCGGAGCTCGCGCGCACGGTGCTGTATCGCGATTTTGACCACATTGATTCGCGTCAGGCGCGCATCCTTCTTGTCGAGGGCGGCCCGCGGATTCTATCCGCCTTTCCCGAGGATTTGTCCGCCAGCGCGCAACGGCAGCTGGCCAAGCTTGGCGTCGAGGTGCGGCTCAACACCAAGGTCACGGCGATTCGCGACGGTGAGGTCGATCTTGATGGAGCGCCGCTGCGCGCCGGCAACATCGTCTGGGCCGCCGGCGTGGGCGCGAGTCCGGTCACCCGCTCGCTCGGCGTCGAGACGGACCGGACGGGCCGCCTAAAGGTTCTGCCCGACCTCAGCCTGCCGGGGTTGCCGCAGGTTTTTGCCGTGGGTGACATCGTTACACTGGCCGATGCCAAGGGTCAGGTCGTGCCGGGCGTCGCGCAGGGCGCGATGCAGGGCGGGGTCCATGTGGCGAAGCTCATCGCCTACGACATCGCGGTCGGCGCACGCCGGCCGGAACAGCGCGAGGCCTTTGCTTATTGGGACAAGGGCAACATGGCGACCATCGGCCGCTCAAAGGCGATCGCGCAGATCGGCCGGATCCACCTGAGCGGGTTTCCCGCGTGGATGATGTGGCTGCTCATCCACCTCGTGTTCCTGGTGGGGCTGCGCAACCGCCTCTCGGTCTTCCTGCAATGGGTCTACGCCTACTTCACCTACAAGCGCGGCGCCCGCATCATCATGGGTGGCGAGTTCACCACGCCTCCGAAGGGCTGAAATCATTTCCACGGCGGGATCACCGTGGCTCCAGGGATAGGTCGGCTGGAGCACGGGCGACCTCGCCCGCGACGGCTTTCACCACGCCTCCGGTTCGGGCAAGATCGGCTTCTTTTTCTTCAGCCGGCCCTCGTAACTGCGGTCGATCTCCTCGATTTCCGGCTCGGGGATGCGGGTGAAGGCGATGCGCATCGGCGCGTCCTGCGTGGCGCCGTGCGCGCCGCCGAAATAGACGGAATTTTTGCCCAGGACCTTGTTGAGGTGGTCCACGGCCTCGAAGAGCTTGTCGTGGGCTTTTTCGCTTTGGTGCTCGAACAGGTCCGGCGTGTGCATGCGCAGGTCGATCAAGTGGACGAGCGCGAGGCCGATCCGAAGCGGCGTGCGCCGGGAGAATTTTTCCGGCCGCTTTTTCCACAGGTCGTTCAGCGCGTGCGTGAGCAGCAGCGTGTCCTGGGTCTCGGTGAGCCTGACCTCCTCGGACCAGGAGGTGTCGTCGGTATAGTCCACGTGGACCCGGAGCCCGCCGGTGTAATACTTGGAGTGGCGCAGGCGCATCATGGCCTTTTGCAGCAAACGGTGCAGCACGGCGAGCGCCTCGATGTGGTTGCGCTTTTTCGGCGGCAGCACGTGGCCGTGGCCGATGGTCCGGCCCTCCTTCTGCTCGAAATAAGGCAGGTCCTCGCCATGCAGCAGCCGCCACATCTGCTCGCCGCGCACGCTTTTCCAGATGCCGCGAAATTCCGCCATCGTCGCGGCATGGAGCCGGGCCATGGTGGTGATGCCGTGTGCTTTCAGCCGCTCCTGCATGTTGCAGCCGATGCCCGCGATGTCGCCCGGCGCGAGATGCAGGATCCTGGCGGGGATGTCCTCGTCGTCGAGAATGACCAGTCCATCGGGCTTTTCCATGTCCGACGCGACCTTGGCGAGCAGCCAAGTCGGGGCGATGCCGATGGAACTGCGCAACAGCGGACCGACCTCGCGGGTGATTTTCGCCTTGATGCGTTTCGCCAGTTTTTCGGCTCCGGTCCGGTCGAGAAAACCATGCAGGTGGCACGTCACCTCGTCGATCGACTGGACCCTGGCATCAGGCACGCACGACTCGATGACTTGGCGGAGGGCGCGGTGGTATTTGATGTAGGTTTCCGGCCGGGCTTCGACGATCACCAGGCCGGGGCAGCGGAGGCGCGCATCGGACACGCGCATGTTGCGGGTCAGGCCGGCGGCCTTGGCCTCGAGGCTGACCGCGACGCAACCGGTGGTCTCGGCCATCACGGGCACGATGCCAAGGGGTTTGCCCCTCAATTCCGGCCGCTCCTGCTGCTCCACCGAGGCGAAGTAGGAATTGAAATCGATGGTCAGGTAACGCAGTGCCACGCCATAAAAATTGCCCGGAAAGACCGGGAGGCAAGGCGCTTGTCAGCGGCCGGCGCGGCGGACCGCGTCCGGCCGGGGCGCGATGACAATCATTTTGGTTGCGGGCCGGGGAAACGTGGCCAACTTGTTCCGGGTCTGGCGCGAACTCGCTCGCGACCGGACATTCAACCACAACCCTCCGTCTTCGGACACCAGGCCTGATCGCCATGCGACAAGCACTACAGTCCCACCACTGCCGCCCGCAGGTTTTCCGTTGCCGGACAACTGCCAGGCCGGCGTGAAAAGCATCCTCGATTTTGCCCGCGCCAAGCGGGAGGAGCGGCCGATCGTCATCCTCGCGGCCTACGACGCCCTGATGGCACGCCTGCTCGCGGCCTCGGAGGTCGACGCCATTCTGGTGG
Source organism: Lacunisphaera sp. (assembly GCA_035260745.1). GTDB lineage: Bacteria > Verrucomicrobiota > Verrucomicrobiia > Opitutales > Opitutaceae > Lacunisphaera. The sequence continues at coordinate 3,284 of DATFUQ010000244.1, forward strand.
GCGACAGCGCGGCCATGGTCGTGCACGGTTTCCCCTCCACGATTCATGCTACGGTGGAGATGATGTGCGTCCACACTGCTGCCGTGCGGCGCGGTGCCCCGACAGCCGTGGTGATCGCCGACATGCCGTTCCTGAGCGTGCGGCAGGGGCGCGAGGAGGCGGTGCGGGCCGCCGGCGCCCTGATGCAGGCCGGCGCAACCGCCGTCAAAATCGAGGGCGTGGCCGGCCACGAGGATATCATCGCGCACCTCGTCGAGAGCGGCATCCCGGTGATGGGTCACCTCGGGCTTACGCCGCAATCAGTGCACCAGCTGGGCGGCTTCCGTCTGCAGGGCCGCACGGCCGACGCGGCGGCCCGGCTCACGACCGAGGCGCACACCTTGGAAAAATCTGGCGCGTTCGCGCTCGTGCTGGAATGCGTGCCGGCGGCACTGGCGGCCGACGTCAGCCGCGCGCTGGCCATCCCGGCCATCGGCATCGGGGCGGGACCGGACACCGACGGGCAGGTGCTGGTGCTGGCCGACCTGCTGGGCCTGGACGCTGAATTCCGTCCGCGGTTCGCCCGCCGCTACCTGGAAGGGCACGAAGCCGTGTTGGGCGCGGTCAACGCCTTCGTGCGCGACGTGCGGGCGGCGCGCTTCCCCGCCCGCGAGGAGGTGCTGGCCTGATGCGCGTCTTCACGAAAGTTTCCGACTGGCGGGCCGCGCGGGCGGCGCCGGATTTTGCGAGCGGCCCGGTGGGCTTCGTGCCGACGATGGGCGCGCTGCATGCCGGGCATCGCGCCCTGCTCGAGCGCGCCCGCGCCGAGAATGATCGCGTGGTGCTGAGCGTCTTCGTCAACCCGGCGCAGTTCAACGATCCCGCGGACCTCGCGCGTTATCCGCGGACGCTCGCGGCCGACCTGGTGCTGGCGGAAGGGCTCGTCGACGACGTGCTGGCGCCGGCGGCCGCGGAGCTTTACCCGGACGACTACCGCTACCGCGTGACGGAGGGCGAACTCAGCCGCCGCTGGGAAGGCGCGCACCGGCCGGGGCATTTCGACGGCGTGCTGACCGTGGTGCTGAAGCTGCTCAACCTGGTGCGGCCGGACCGGTCGTATTTCGGCGAAAAAGACTGGCAGCAACTCGAGCTGGTGCGCGGCATGACGCAGGCGCTGTTCCTGCCCGGCGAGATCGTGGCCTGCCCGACCGTGCGCGCGGCGGACGGGCTGGCGCTCAGCTCGCGCAACGAGCGGCTGTCGCCCGCCGGCCGGACCCGGGCGGCGGGTTTCCAGAAAATCCTCCGTGAGTCACTGGCCGCCGAGATCGCGGCGCCGGCCCTGCGCGCCGCCGGCTTTGAAGTGGATTACGTGGCCGACCATGGGGGCGTGCGCCTGGGCGCCGTGCGGCTGGAAGGAGTCCGCCTGATCGACAATGTCCGGCTCTAACATACTCTTCATCCTCTCGGGCTCCATCGCCGGCTACAAGGCCTGCGAGGCGGTCTCGCAATTGGTGCAGCACGGGCACCGGGTGCGCACCGTCGCGACGGAGTCAGCGCTCAAGTTCATCGGCTCCGCCACGCTGGAGGGGCTGACCGGCCAGCCGGTCCTGGGAGGCATTTTTGAAAAGGGGAGGGCGATGGAGCACATCAATCTTACCCGCTGGGCCGACGCCGTCATCGTCTGTCCCGCCACGGCGAACACGCTCAACCGCCTGGCCGCCGGCCTGGCCGATGATCTGCCCGGTGCGCTGTTTCTCGCCCACGACCGGGCGAAACCCTGGCTCGTTGCCCCGGCGATGAACCCCGCGATGTGGTCGCACCCGGCGACGGTGGCTTCCGTGGAAAAACTGCGTGGATGGGGCGTGCGTTTCCTGCCGGTCGGCGAGGGGCGCATGGCGTGCGGCGAAACGGGCGAGGGCCGGCTGGCCGGGCCGGCGGAAATCGTCGCGGCCGTGGAAGCGGCGCTGGCGCGTCCCGCGCGGCGGTTGCGCGTGCTGGTGACGAGCGGCGGCACGGCCGAGCCGATCGACGGCGTGCGGGTGCTGACCAACACCAGCACCGGCCGCACAGGCGCGGGGTTGACGGAGCATTTTGTGCGGTGCGGCCATGAGGTCGTGATGCTGCGGGCCCGGGCTTCCGCCCCCTGCCCGCCGCTCGCCCGCGAGGAGATATTCAATACGTTTGCCGACCTCGATGCCGCGCTGACCCGCCTGCTGGGGACCGGCCGGTTCGATGCAATGATTCACGCAGCGGCGGTGGGCGATTTCGGAGTCGAGTCGGTGCGCGTTGACGGGCAGGTGTATCCCGTCGGCGGCGCCAAGCTCGATTCCGGGCGCCCACCGCTGCTGCGCCTGAGGGAAAACCCGAAACTGGTGGAGCGGGTGCGCGGACTCAGCCCGGCGCCGCTGAAACTGGCGGCCTTCAAGCTCACCGCCGGCGCCACGACGGAGGCGGCGCGCGCCGCCGTGCAGGAACTTTTTGCCGCTGCGGCGCCCGACTTCGTGGTGCACAACGATCTCGCCGCGCAGCGCGACGGGGTTTTCCCCGCTGACATCCACCTGCCGGACGGATCCCCGCCGGTGCCATGCGCCGACCGGGCCGAACTCGCCGGCGCGCTCGAAAGACTGCTCACCGCATCGCTCGCAACCCCCTGCACCCATGCTCCTCTGTCTTGACATCGGCAACACCCAGATCCACGGCGGCGTTTTCGACGGCGACACCCTGCGCTGCCAGTTCCGCAAATCCACCGCGCCGCTCGGCACCACGGACGAGCTGGGGATTTTTTTCACCGCGGTGTTGCGGGAGAACGGGGTCGATCCCCGGATTGTGACCCAGATTGCCATCTGCTCGGTGGTGCCCGCGGCGCTCTACAGCCTGCGGGGGGCCGCCGAGAAATACTTTCACTGCGAGCCCTTCGTCCTGCAGGCGGGGGTGAAGACCGGGCTCAAGATCAAATACCGCAACCCGCACGAAGTCGGGGCCGACCGGATCGCCAACGCCATCGGGGCCACGCAGCTCAACCCCGGCCGGGACGTCATTATCGTGGATTGCGGCACGGCCACGACCTTCGACGTGATCACGGCGGCCGGCGACTACCTGGGCGGGGTCATCATGCCCGGCATGGGAATTTCCGCGGAGACCCTGGCCAGCCACACGGCCAAGCTGCCCCGGGTGGAAATCGCCCGG
>DATFUQ010000245.1:0-6443 GCA_035260745.1 Lacunisphaera sp.
CCGACTTCGAGGACGCCAACTCGCCGACCTGGGAAAACGTCATGGAGGGCCAGATCAACATGCGCGATGCCGCCCGCCGCACGCTCGCCTACACCAGCCCCCAGGGAAAGAAATACGCGTTGCAGGAAAAGATCGCCGTCATCGTCGCCCGCCCGCGCGGCTGGCACATGGAGGAGAAGCACATTCTCTTCAAGGGACGGCGCATCTCCGCCTCGCTTTGCGACTGGGGCCTCTATTTTTTCCACAACGCGCAGGCGCTGATCGCGCGCGGCTCCGGCCCTTATTTCTACCTGCCGAAGATGGAGAGCCACCTCGAGGCGCGCCTGTGGAACGACGTCTTCCTCCACGCGCAGACCGCCCTCGGCCTGCCGCGCGGCACCATCCGCGCCACGGTATTGATCGAAACCATCACCGGCGCGTTCGAGGCCGAGGAGATTCTTTACGAATTGCGCGAGCATGTCTCCGGCCTGAACTGTGGCCGCTGGGATTACATGTTCAGCATGGTCAAAAAATTCCGCAACCACGCGGACTACGTTTTCCCCGATCGCACCCTGATCACAATGGACGTGCCGTTCCTGCGCGCCTACGTCACCCACGTCATCCAGGTCTGCCACCGCCGCGGCGCCTACGCCATGGGCGGCATGGCCGCGCAGATCCCCATCAAGAACAACCCTGCGGCCAACGAAGCCGCCCTGGCCAAGGTCCGCGCCGACAAGGAGCGCGAAGCCCGCGCCGGCCACGACGGCACCTGGGTCGCGCACCCCGGTCTGGTGCAGACTGCGCTCGACGCCTTCGCCGCGCACATGAAGGGGTCGAACCAGCTCCATGTCATACCCAAGGCCAAGGTCACCGCGGCCGACATCCTCGCGCCGCTCCACGGTCCCATCACGGAAAACGGCGTGCGCTGGAACCTGCACGTCGGCGTCCGCTACCTCGAGGCATGGCTGGGCGGCTCGGGCGCCGAGCCCATCCACAACCTGATGGAGGATCTCGCCACCTCGGAGATTTCCCGCTCGCAGCTCTGGCAGTGGCTCAAGTTCGGCGCGAAGCTCGACGACGGCCGCCCCATCTCGGCGGAACTCTACGACCGGCTGCTGGCCGGCGAGTTGAAACAGATCCGCGCCGAATACGGCGCCGAGCGCTACGACTCCGGCCATTTCCCGGCGGCCATCGAGCTATTCATGAAGATGTCGAAGAACCCGCAGTTCGACGAATTCCTTTCGCTGCCCGCCTACGAGCTGCTGCCGTGATTTCTATTTAACCACGAAGACACGAAGCGCACGGAGTTGGATTACCTAAACATCAGTCTGCTTCTTGAACTTCGTGTCCTTCGTGGTTAATTGATAATGTCCGTTTCTCTCCAAACATTGAATAAGGCCGATCGCCCGGCCTTCACCGCGGCGCTCGGCCACCTGTTCGAGCACTCCCCGTGGGTGGCGGAGGAGACCTGGCCGCGGCGGCCGTTCGCCACCGCTGAGACGCTGCACGCCGCGCTTTGCGCCGCGATGCGCTCCGCTTCGCCACAGAAGCAACTCGCGCTCATCCGCGCCCACCCCGACCTCGCCGGACGGCTCGCACGGCAGAAGCAACTGACCAAGGAATCCACCAAGGAACAGGCCAGCGCGGGGCTCGACCGGCTGGCCGATGCCGAGCTGGCGGAGTTCACGCGGCTCAACGACGCCTACAAGGCAAAGTTTGGCTTTCCCTTCATCATCTGCGCCCGGCTCAACGCCAAGGACGCCATTCTCGCGGCCATGCAGGCCCGGCTGCCGAATCCGCTGGCGGCGGAGACCGTCGCCGCCCTCGCCGAAATCGAAAAAATCGCATGGCTCCGGCTCCAAGACAGCTTTAGACAGGATTAACCTGATTTAAGGGATTTCCTGATCCCCCGTTCCTAATCCCTCTCATCCAGTAGATCCTGTCCAAAATTCTTCCCATGCCCGGCAAACTCAGCACCCACGTCCTCGACCTCACCACCGGCCGGCCCGCCGCCGGGATGCGGATCGAGCTTTGGAAAAATGACGGCAAGCACACGCTGCTCAAGGCCGTCACGACCAATGCCGACGGCCGCACCGACGGCCCCCTGCTCGCCGGCGCGGAGATGACCGTGGGCAGCTACGAGCTGCTGTTTTTCGTGAAGGACTATTTCGTCACGCATCTGGAGGACAGTCCGTTCCTCGACCGTGTGCCCATCCGCTTCGCCATCGCCGACGCCTCCGCCGGCTACCACGTCCCGCTGCTCGTCACCCCCTGGGCCTACAGCACCTACCGCGGGAGCTGACACATTTATGGCCGATTTCTCCAAGCGACTCGCCCGGATGCTTGACGAGCTCGGCCGGGTGACCGACGAGCCAGGCCAGCTCACGCGGACATTCCTGTCACCGGCGATGCGGCGGGCAAACCAGCTTGTGGCGGGATGGATGAAGGAAGCCGGGCTGAAAGTGCGGGTGGATTCCGTTGGCAATCTCATCGGCCGGCTTGAATCGAAGAACCGCGGCGCGAAGACCCTGCTGCTCGGTTCGCATCTCGACACCGTGCGCGATGCGGGGAAATACGACGGTCCTCTGGGCGTCTTGTTGCCAATCGTGACCCTCGGTGAATTGAAACGCCGCGGCATAAAGCTGCCCTTTTCCGTCGAGGTCCTGGGCTTTTCCGAGGAGGAGGGCGTTCGTTTCGCCAGCGCCTATCTCGGCAGCAAAGGTTACTGCGGCAAGCTGAGGGCAAAGGACCTGGTCATGCGTGATGCCGGCGGGGTAAGTGTGCGCGAAGTGATCGAAAGGTGGAACGGCTTGACCTCAAGACGTTCAGGAAAGCGCGTTGGGGTCAACGCGCTCCACCTCAAGGCAGCTCATACACGCAGCGAGCTAATGGGCTACGTCGAGGTGCACATCGAACAAGGTCCAGTGCTCGAAGCGAAGAATCTCGCCGTGGGTGTGATCTCGGCCATCGCGGGTCAGAGCCGCTTCAAGCTGACGTGGACCGGGAAGGCTGGGCACGCCGGCACGACACCGATGGCGCTACGCCGCGACGCTCTCTCTGGCGCGGCTGAATTTGCCCTGGCCGCCGAGAAACTCGCACGCGGCACGGCCGGCCTTGTTATTACCATCGGCTCGCTGACAACTTCACCTGGCGTGGCCAATGTGATTCCCGGGCAGGTGGTGCATACTCTTGATGTGCGGCACGCCAAGGACTCAGTCCGCCGGGCGGCGCTTTTCAAACTGGGCCGGCTGGCCGCGGCGGTCATTCGAAAACGCGGACTTAAGATCGTGTGGCAGCGGACGCAGGACAATCGCGCCATGACCTGCTCTCCGGATCTGACCGCGCAGCTTGCGCGCAGTGTGTCGGCGGTGCAGGGCAAATCCCAAGCACTCGTCAGCGGGGCGGGACATGACGGCGTCGTGATGTCGACTCTCACCCTGGTGGCGATGCTGTTCGTGCGTTGTCGCGACGGGCTCAGCCATCATCCGGACGAATACGCCTCGCCCAAGGACCTCGCGGTCGCTTTGCGCGTGCTGGTGGATTTTTTGGAACGTCTGGCGAAGGACTATCGGCGATGAGGCCTCACGGGAAAAACATCATCGAGGCGCCCAAACCAGAGCGGCTCGACCTCGTGGTCCGCGGCGGGCAGATCGTGACCCCGGATGGCGTGAAGCGCGCCGATCTCGGCATCTTGGAAGGCAAGATCGTCCAGATGGCGCCCGAGATAGATGACGATGCAATCGCCACCTTGGATGCAAGCGGCAGCCATGTTTTCCCGGGCATCATCGACGCCCACGTGCATTTCAACGAGCCCGGCCGGGTGGAGTGGGAGGGACTGGCGTCGGGTTCCGCCGCGCTGGCGGCGGGCGGCGGCGCGTGTTTTTTCGACATGCCGCTCAACTCCGAGCCACCGGTGCTGGATGCCGCCCGCCTGCGCGAAAAACGCCTGCTCGCTGAAAAACAATCCTGCACCGACTTCGCGCTCTGGGGCGGACTCGTTCCCGGCAATCTGGACAAGCTCGCCGGCCTGAAGGCCGCCGGCGCCATCGGCCTGAAGGCATTCATGTGTGACAGCGGCATCGCCAGCTTCCCGCGGGTGGACGCCACCACCCTGCGCGAGGGCATGAAGCGCGCGGCCAAGCTCGGGATGCTTGTCGCCGTGCATGCCGAGGACGATGCCCTGGCGGCCAGGTTTACCGCCGCCCAAAAGGCCAAAGGCCGCACCGACGCGCGCGCTTTCCTTGCATCGCGTCCGGTCGAGGTCGAACTCGCGGCCATCCGGCAGGCGCTGGAAATTGCCGGCGAGACGGGCTGTGCCCTGCACATCGTGCACGTGAGCAGTCCCGAGGGCATCGCGCTCATCGCCGAGGCCCGGGCGCAACGGGTCGATGTGACGGCGGAGACGTGTTCGCATTACCTTTTGCTCAACGAAAAGGATGTGGTGCGGCTCGGCGCGGTGGCGAAGTGCGCGCCCCCGTTGCGCGACGAGAAGCGCCGGCTCGCGCTCTGGGCGGAACTCCGCGCCGGCCGCATCCAGACGGTGGGCTCCGACCACTCGCCCGCGCCGCCGGAAATGAAAACCGCGAAGGATTTTTTCGCGATCTGGGGCGGCATCGCCGGCGTGCAGCACGGTTTCGAGCTGCTGTTCAACGAGTGCGCCGAGACCTGGGCGAAGGACCTGCCCGTGCTCGCGGCCGTGCTGGCGCGCAATGTCGCCAGCCGTTTCCGGCTCGACGACCGCAAGGGCCTGCTCGCCGAGGGCCGCGACGCGGATTTCTGCCTGCTCCGGCCGGCGGCGGCGCGCACGATCGAGGCCGCCGACCTCTGGACCCGGCACCCCCTCAGCGCCTATCTCGGGCGGACCAGCCGGGTCCGTGTGACCCACACCTACGTGCGGGGCTGTGCCGTGTGGGCCGATGGCGGGTTGACGAACCGGCCGCAATCCGGTCAGTTTATCAAACCAACTCCCTGACCTCCATGCCTGAACTTTTCGGCCACACTCGCGCCCGCGTCGCCGCCCGGCACGCGCTCATCACCCCGGCCAACCACGTCAACAGCGTCGTGCCCGGCATCACCGATGCCACGACGGTCGTCTTGATCAACGAGGCCATGGGCGCGAGGTTCGCGCAGACCCTCGTGACGTTCCAGGATGGCGGCCGCGCCGCGCTGCCGGCGGGAGAGATGCAGACCTTCGGCTACTTCATGAGTGGCGGCGGCACCGTGACCGCCGGGCGCGAGAAACAGAAGTGCGGCGCCGGGCATTATTTCTACGCGCCGGCGGGTCAGGCCTGGTCCATCACCGCGCCCAAGCCCGGCACGCAGGTGACGCTCTTCCAGAAAAAATATGCGCTGCTCGCCGGCATACCCGCCCCCAAGGCTCTCATCGGCGACGCGGCCAAGGTGAAGGGCACGCCCTTCCTCGGCGACCCGGCGGCCAACCTGCAGGTGCTGCTGCCCGACGGGCCGGCCTTCGACATGGCTGTGAACATTTTCGCCTATCAGCCCGGCGGCCACCTGCCGTTCGTCGAGGTGCACGTGATGGAGCACGGCCTCGTCATGCTCGGCGGCGCGGGCGTCTACCGGCTCGAGGACTCCTGGTATCCGGTGCAGGCGGGCGATGCCATCTGGATGGCGCCGTATTGCGCGCAGTGGTTCGTCGCCATGGGCAAGACCCCGGCGAGCTACCTCTATTACAAGGATGTCAACCGTCCGGCCATCTGACCCGGCGGCGCCCGCCACCTTCGACCTCATCGTCAACGGTCGCGCGGTGTCCCTGTCGGGCGTGGCGCCGACGACCACGCTGCTCGCCTGGCTGCGCTCCACCGGGCTGACGGGCAGCAAGGAAGGCTGTGCCGAGGGCGATTGCGGCGCCTGCACGGTCGCGCTGGTGGACCGCGACGCCACGGGCAAGCCGACCTACCGCGCCTTCAACAGCTGCATCGCGCTCGTGCCGATGTTCGCCGGCCGCGAGATCGTGACCGTCGAGGGTTTGGCCCAATGCGGCGCCGACCACAAGCAACTTCACCCGGTGCAAAGCTGCATGGTCGAACACTATGGCTCGCAATGCGGTTACTGCACCCCGGGCTTCGTCGTCTCGATGTTCGAGGGCTATTACCGCGACGGCTGCCGCGAGCCCTGGCAGATCAGCGACCAGCTGTGTGGCAATCTCTGCCGCTGCACCGGCTACCGGCCGATCCGCGATGCCGCGGTCGCCGCACTGGCCCAGCGTCCGCCGCCGGCCGACGACACCTTCGCCGCGCGACTGAAGGTTCCGGTCCGTCCGCCGGGCGCGCTCAATTACACGGCGGGCGGGGGAAAATTCTTCCGGCCGACCTCGCTGCCCGGGCTGTTCACCCTGCTCGAGACCTATCCCGCGGCCCAGCTCATCGCGGGCGCAACCGAGATCGGGGTGGAGCTGAACAAGAAGTTCAAGACGTTCCCGCTGCTCATCTCCCCCGAGGCGG
>DATFUQ010000246.1:0-5797 GCA_035260745.1 Lacunisphaera sp.
CCCGCCGGCCTCCTCACCCGGGAAAACCTGCTGATTCGCTCCAACAGCGGCTACACCCCGCTGCATCAGGGCGCCGCCGCCGGCACCCTCGACCAGATGCCCGCCGGCCAGCTCACCTCCGAGACCGTCCTGACCAAGACCGACACCGGCAACACCCTCCTCCATGTGGCCGCCGAGCACGGCACACTTGACAGCTTCCCCCGGCAGTTTCTCACCCGCGAAGCCATGGTCGCGCCCAACATCAGCGGCGAAACCATGCTCCATGTGGCCGCCTTCAACGGCCACCTCGACCAGGTGCCGCGCGAGCTGCTGACGTCGGAAAACCTGCTCACCCTGACGGCCAATCACGACACCTGCCTGCACGCCGCGGCCATCGCCGGTCATCTCAACCAGATTCCCATCGAACTGCTGACGCACGACAACCTCGTGCTCCCGAGCAAATCCGGTCACACGCCCATCCACGCCGCCGCCGAGTCCGGCAACCTTAACCAGATCCCGCGCGAACGGCTCACCATCGACCTGCTCATCAGCCGCAATGATTTCGGCGACACCCCGCTGCACGCCGCCGCCGTCGAGGGACACCTGAAGGACATCCCGCGCGAGCTGCTCAACCGCGCCACGATGACGATTCGCAATTACAACGGCGGCACGCCCATCGGGGCCGCCCTCCGCTACGGCCACGCCGACCAGTTGCCCGAGGAATTCGTGCCCAAGCCGCCGACGGCCCTGCAGAAGTTTCTGATCAAAATCGGCGCCGCCCGCCCGCAGCACGGCTAGACCGCGCCGCTGGCCGGCCCATTCCCGCATGAACACCACCATCACCACCATCACCGCCCGCGAGATCCTCGATTCCCGCGGCAACCCCACCATCGAGGTGGACGTCAAACTCGCCTCCGGCCACTTCGGCCGCGCCGCCGTGCCCTCCGGGGCCTCGACCGGCGAGCACGAGGCCCTTGAACTGCGCGACGGCGACAAGAAGCGCTACCTCGGCAAGGGCGTGCTCAAGGCCGTCGCGAACGTCAAGGCCGTCATCGCCCCCGCCCTCACCGGCATGGACGCCGCCGACCAGGTCGGCCTCGACCGCGCCATGCTCGCGCTCGACGGCACGCCGACCAAGGCCAGGCTCGGCGCCAACGCCATCCTCGGCGTCTCGATGGCCGCCGCCCACGCGGCGGCCCACGCCTGCGGCCTCCCGCTCTACAAATACCTCGGCGGCCCCAACGCCAAGGTCCTGCCCGTCCCCATGATGAACATCATGAACGGCGGCGCGCACTCCGACGCCCCCATCGATTTCCAGGAGTTTATGATCATGCCCACCGGCGCCGACTCGTTCCGCGAGGCGCTGCGGATGGGCGCGGAGGTTTTCCACTCGTTGAAGAAAACGCTCAAGGAACAGGGCCTCGCCACCGCCGTCGGCGACGAAGGCGGCTTCGCCCCGAACCTCGCGTCCACCGAGGCCGCGCTCGACGTCATCGCCCTCGCGGTGAAGAACGCCGGCTACAAGCTCGGGAAGGACATCAACCTCGCGCTCGACGTCGCCGCATCCGAGTTCTACGTGAAGGAGAAGAGCCGCTATGTCTTCAAGAAATCCGACGGCCGCTCGCTCACCGGCGACCAGATGGTCAAGTTCTACCAGGAGCTGACGAAGAAATATCCCATCATCTCCATCGAGGACGGCTGCGCCGAGGGCGACTGGGCCACGTGGAAGAAGCTCACCGACGCCATCGGCGGCTCGACCCAGCTGGTGGGCGACGACCTCTTCGTCACCAACACGACCTTCCTCAAGCGCGGCATCGACTCGGGCACGGCCAACTCGATTCTCGTCAAGGTCAACCAGATCGGTTCGCTCACCGAGACGTTTGACGCCGTTGAGATGGCCAAGGAGGCCGGCTACACCGCGGTCATCTCCCACCGCTCGGGCGAGACCGAGGACGTGACCATCTCCGACATCGCCGTCGCCACCAACGCCGGCCAGATCAAGACCGGCTCGTTGTGCCGCACCGACCGCGTCGCCAAATACAACCAGCTCCTCCGCATCGAGGAGGAACTCGGTAAAAGCGCCATCTATGGCGGCAAGATGTAATCTTGCGGCCCGGGCTGATTTGTTTTCACTGCGGACTACGAAGTCCACCTAACACTGAGCTTCGTCAACACACACTGGGAAGGCCGGACGCCGCAAGGCGCCCGGCCTTTCTCCTACGGGAACCTTCGACCCGCACGGGCGTCTGTTCTTGCCCGCCTTCCTGTCTTCCCCAATCTGCTCCTGTGAACCGCGCCTATCTCCACCGACGCCTGCTCGCTCTTTTCGTCTTGTGCTGTGCACCCCTGCTCCGCGCCGCCGAAGCGGCCGCGCCGCAGACCACCGGGCCCGTTATCACTCTTCCGACGGTCCAAGTCAGCTCCAGCCGCATCCGCGAGCTCGACAAGGCCATCGCCAAACTGGAAAAACAGATTGCCCGCGAGAAAAAGCAGATCAAGTCGAGCGAATTGGACCGGACGCTCAACAACGAGAAGCTCGCCAACGCCGCCGCCATCTTCGGCGGGAATTCCGCCTCCCACCTCGCGGCCGTCGCCGCCAGCCGGATCAGCCTCATGGAGCAGGAACGCGCGGTGCTGGAGAGCATGAAGCTCCCCCGGACCCTTCCCCAACTGGCTGAACTGGAGACGGAGCTGGACCAGCTCCGCATCACCCGCCGGAACCTGGACGACGCTGCCAAGCAGCGCTAGCTCCAATGACGAAGAGATTTATTCAGAGACCGGAAATTGATGCTTGGTTTCCTGGCTTCTGAATTACCCGGTCAGTTCATTCCACGCGCAGGATGTAGCCGCGCAGATACTCGCTCTCCGGCATGGTGACGAGCACCGGATGGTCCGGCGGCTGGTGGCAGAATTCCAGCACGTGCACGCGCCGCTTCGCGTCCGCCGCCGCCTCGGCCAGCACTGTCCGCAGTTCGTGGTCCTGCATGTGATACGAGCAGGAATAGGTCGCCAGCACCCCGCCGGGTGCGAGGGCCTTCATCGCCCGCAGGTTCAATTCCTTGTAGCCGCGCAGAGCTGATTCCAGTGCCGACTTTGACTTCGCGAACGGCGGCGGGTCGAGGATGATGAGGTCCCACGCCGGCGCGGTTTCGCGCTGCGCGGTGAACCAGTCGAACACGTTGGCCGCCACGAATTCCGCGGCCAGCCCGTTGCGTTCGGCGTTCTTCTTCGCCTGCCCGACCGCATCGAACGCGCTGTCGAGCCCGCGGACCATGGTCGCGCCGGCTCGGGCGCAATGCAGAGCGAACGAGCCCTGGTTGCAAAAGGCATCGAGCACGCGCCGGCCCCGCGCATATTTGGCCACGGCGGCGTGCTGCAGCCGCTGGTCGAGATAAAACCCGGTCTTCTGTCCGCCCTGCAGGTCGAGCCAGTATTCCAGACCGTCGATCTTCGCCCAGCGGGGCTCCCACGGCTGGCCGCTGCGTGTGTGCACCTCGACGGGCAGGCCCTCGAGTTTCCGAATGTTCGCGTCGTTGCGGAAAATAATCTCGGCCGCACCGGTCAACTCGGCCAAGAGGTCGCTGAGGAGCGCGGCGCGCTTCTCCATCGCCATCGTCTGGATCTGTGCCACCAGCGTGTCGCCAAACTGGTCCACCACCACCCCCGGCAGGTCGTCGGACTCGCTCCAAACCAGCCGCCGGTATTGCCCGCCTGTCACTTCGCGTCGGGCGAGCGCGTTGACCAGTGCTTTTCGGATATAATCGGCGTCGAGCTCGACGCGCTCCCGGCTCAGTCGCCGCCAGACAATCTGCGACTTGCTGTTATAGATGCCGCTGCCGAGGAACCGGCCGGCCCGGTCGCGGCATTCCACGACCTCGCCGTCGTGTTCGGCGGGCAGCAGGGCCTCGCATTCGTTGGCGAACACCCAGGGGTGGCCGTCGAGGACCCGGGACAGGGCATTGGGCTTGAGCTTCAGGGAGACAGACACGCCGTAACGATTGACCAAGTACCCGGCTTTACGAAGCATAAAAGCACCATGGCAGGCTATTCCGGCACCCCGCTCCCGCAGAAACTCGGTTTCAAGCCCGGCACGCGCTATCGCCTGGTTGGCGCGCCGCCCGGCTATGGACGCACGCTTGGGCGATTGCCTGCCGGTTGCACGGCCATGGGCCCCCGCGGCACCCGGCTCGATCTGATCCAGTTATTTGTCTCTTCCGAAAAAAAGCTGGAGCGCCACTTCGGGCTGCTGGCCCGCAAGCTCCAGCCGGCCGGCGCGCTGTGGATATCGTGGCCGAAGAAATCTTCCGGCGTCACCACGGACCTCACCGAGACTGAGGTGCGCCGCATCGGCTTGGCCGCGGGCCTGGTGGATGTCAAAGTTTGCGCGGTGGACGAGACCTGGTCCGGCCTGAAATTCGTCCGCCGGCTCAAGGAGCGGCCGGATTGAATCATCCCGTTGCCGGGAAGCTCAGGCCAGGGCGATCTGCCGCCCAATCAGTTTTGGCCGGTGTTGGAGCGCACGCGGGCGAGCTGCGGCTGGCGGTCGGCGAACGCATCATAGAATTGATGCGACCGGATCACCTGCTGTTTGGGTTTCGAGCCGAAGCTCGCTTTGTCCAAAAAACCTTCCGAACTGCGCCGGAGACTGATGAACAGATAGAGACCGAAGGCTAGATTCAGGGCGATGAGGGCGAATAGGAGTGACATGGGATTAATGAGGTTGGCTCACTCTACGCCAACGCCCGCCCGCTGCCTATGCGGCCCACCCCGTAAACTGGGCTACGGAATCCCCGTAGCGTAAAAACGACCGGGAGTCCGCCGCCAGGGTGGCGAGGGCGCGCCAAAGCGTGCAAAGCATTGATGGGCCAGCCGGATGAAATTTGGCTTCCCCTTGTCCTCCCGCCCCCGTTTCCTGCCCAGCTCTCCTCACCACACAGCCCTTCCCTTTCCGTCCTCTGCCTTCCTTCCTCCGTTCATGACCGCCGCCCAGGAAATCGCCCGCCGTCGCACCTTTGCGATCATCTCGCACCCCGATGCGGGCAAGACGACTCTGACCGAGAAATTCCTGCTCTACGGCAACGCCTTGCACCTGGCCGGCTCCGTCACCGCCCGGAAAAACCAGCGCGCCACCGCCTCCGACTGGATGGAACTCGAGAAGCAGCGCGGCATCTCCATCTCGTCCACTGTCCTCCAGTTCGACTACGCCGGCTGCGCCGTTAACCTCCTCGACACCCCCGGCCACAAGGACTTCTCCGAGGACACCTACCGCGTCCTCACCGCCGTGGACGCCGCCCTCATGGTCATCGACGCCGCCAAGGGCGTGGAGACGCAGACCCGCAAGCTCTTCGAAGTCTGCCGCCGCCGCGGCGTGCCCATCTTCACGTTCATGAACAAGTGCGACCGGCCCACCCGCAGCCCGATCGACCTGCTCGATGAACTCGAGAATGTCCTCGGCCTGCAATCGTCGCCGGTCATCTGGCCGCTGGGCAACGGCCCGTCCTTCAAAGGCGTGTTCGACCGCCGCACCCGCGAGGTCCACCTCTTCGAGCGCGTCGCCGGCGGCAAATACCAGGCCCCCGTCCACGTCACCTCGCTCGACGACCCCGCGGTCCGGGAGAAACTCGACGACTACACCTTCGCCCAGGTGAAGGAACAGCTGGCGATGCTCGACGGCGCCGGCCACCCGTTCGACCTCACGGCCGTGCAGGCCGGCCAGCAGACCCCCGTCTACTTCGGCTCCGCCGTGAACAATTTCGGCATCCAGCTCCTGCTCGACGGCTTCTTGAAGGATTCTGTGCCGCCCGCACCGCGCAAATCG
>DATFUQ010000247.1:0-2800 GCA_035260745.1 Lacunisphaera sp.
CGAACACCGCCACCCCGAGCGCGGCGAGCGGCTCGGCCTTGCCGTGGCCGTAGGGGTGGTCCACATCGGGCGGCTGCCCCGCCACGCGAAAGCCCGCCCACACCAGCAGCGAGGAAAGGATGTCGAGCAGCGACTCGGCCCCGTCGGCGATCAGCGCATAGGTGTGGCCGAAAAAGCCGCCCGCAAATTTCAGCAGCGCCAGCACCGCGTTCAGCCCGATGCCGCGCAGCACCAGCCGGGCGCTGGTCTGTGCGCGCTGCATGGTCACCAGGTGGGGATCGCGTGTCGGCATGGGCCGACCATGGACGGGGGCCCGCGACAGCTCAAGCCCTCCCGCATCACGGCAGCATTGACCGCCTGTCGCAACCGGCCTACCCTGCCCCTTGTCACGTATGTCTGACACCGCCACACCGGTCGCCGCCGACCCCGTGAAGCAATTCTCGGTTTTCATCCCCAACCGCGTCGGCCAGCTCTTCGACCTGACCAAGCTGCTCGCCAAGCACAACGTGCACGTGATGGCCATGACCACGCTCGACACGACCGACTGCGCCATCGACCGGCTCATCGTGGACGACCCCGACCGCGCCCGCGAGCTGATGGCGGCCAATAATTTCGCCTTCACCGAGTGCGACGTGCTCGCCGTGGAAATCACCGACGAGTCCCAGCTCAAGGACGCGCTCGGCGCCCTGTTCACCGTCGAGATCAACATCCACTATCTCTATGCCTTCCTGATGCGGCCCCGCGGGCGCTCCGCCCTCGCCCTCAGTGTCGAGGACAACGACCTTGCGGCCAGTGCGCTCAACACCCGCGGTTTCAAGGTGCTCAGCCAGCGCGATATTTCGCGCTGAGCCGCGGCGGGACCGCCAGGCACGCTTTTGTTTGCCCCCGCCGGGCGACCCTTGTGTCATGCGTCGCATGAAACTGCGCCTCCTCCTACCCCTTCTGGCAGCCCTGTCGGCCCTCGCCGCCCACGCCCAGCCCATCAGCGAAGCCCAGCTCAAGGGCCTCAAGGCGCGCGCCATCGGTCCCGCCATCATGGGCGGCCGGATTTCCGACATCGCCATCGACCCGCGCAATCCGTCGGTTTTCTACGTCGGCTTTGCGACCAGCGGTGTCTGGAAGAGTACCAACAACGGCGTGACGCTTGCGCCGATCTTCGATGACCAGCCCGCCCAGTCCATCGGCGCGGTGGCTGTCGCGCCGTCGAACAGCGACATTGTCTGGGCCGGCACGGGCGAGGGCAACGACCGCAATTCCTCCGGTTGGGGCGTCGGACTTTTCAAATCAACCGACGGCGGCGCCAAGTGGCAGTTCGCGGGGCTCAAGGACTCCCGCACCATCCGGCGGCTGGTCATCCACCCGGCCAATCCCGACATCGTCTTCGCCGCGGCCGGTGGGTCGCTCTGGGCCGAGGGCGGCGAACGCGGCCTCTACCGCACTGCCGACGGCGGCAAATCCTGGAAGCTGGTTCTCGGTGCGCCGGCCCCGCACGACGCCATCACCGGCTGCTCCGACGTCGTGATGGACCCGCAGAATCCCGACGTGCTCTATGCGGCGCTCTACGCCCGGCAGCGCAAGCCGTGGGCTTTTCTTTATGGCGTGAACGTCACCAAGGATGCCGACGACGTCGGCGGCATTTTCAAGTCCATCGACGGCGGCACCACCTGGACCCGGCTGACCAACAATCTGCCCGGCCAGCTCGGCCGCATCGGCCTCGCCGTCGCCCGCGGCAAACCGGGCACCGTCATGGCCATCGTGCAGAGCGACGAAGGCGGCACCAGTGACATCGACCAGAATCACAGCCGCCGCGGCGGCGTGTTTCGCTCCGAGGACGCCGGCGCCACCTGGACCCGGGTAAACAACTTCAATCCGCGGCCGTTCTATTTCAGCCGCCTGGAGATCGATCCCGCCAACGACCAGCGGGTCTACGTCATAGCCTGGCACGTCTATGTTTCCGACGACGCCGGCCGGACCTTTCGCGAAGACCGCTCGGGCAAGGTCCACGCCGACGTGCATGCCATCGCCATCCAGCCCGGCAGCGTGCCGCCGCCCGGCCCGCCCAAACCCGATGACAAGGACGCCAAACCCGCGCCGCCGCTTTCCCAACGCATCCTGATCGGCACCGACGGCGGGCTCTACCAGACCTTCGACGCCGGCGAAAACTGGCAGTTTCTGAACTCGGTGCCCTCCGGCCAGTATTACCGCATCGCCCTCGACAACAGCACGCCCTACCGCATCGCCGGCGGCTTGCAGGACAACACCAACTGGGTCGGACCTTCGCGCACCTTGACCAAGGAGGGCATCCGCAACTCCGATTGGACCATGATTGGCGGCGGGGACGGCTTCTACGCCATCTTCGACCCCGACGACAAGGACGTCATCTTCGCCGAGTCGCAGGGCGGCAGCGTGCATCGCTTCAACGCCCGCACGGGCGAAATGCGCGATTTCCAGCCCAAGCCCACGGAGGGATCCAAAGGTTTCCGGTTCCAATGGTGCGCGCCGCTCATCGGCTCCGCCCACGCCAAGGACGTGCTCTACCTCGGCGGCAACCGCGTCTTCAAGCTCACCAACCACGGCGAGACATTCGAAATCATCAGTCCCGATCTTTCGCACAACGATCGCGACAAGACCGCCACGGTCGGCAGCACGGCGGAAAACTACGCCGTGGTCTATGCCCTGGCGGAATCGCCCCTGAAGGCCGGCCGGCTCTACGCCGGCACCGACGACGGCCGGCTTTGGCTCACCTCCGACGAGGGCAAACTATGGGCCGAGCTCACCGACAAGATCCCGGCCGAGGCGC
>DATFUQ010000248.1:0-2390 GCA_035260745.1 Lacunisphaera sp.
AAAGCGCACTTCAAGGAAGTCGCCTTCTTTGTCGAACCAGACTTTTACGTTTTGGGCCATAGCTGTATTCCTGTTTTGGGTTTGTCGGTAAAATACGCCGTTAAAACGAAAGTGTCCAGCGCGCTGTATTTGACGACGACACAGAGCCATTTGTCTCCTACCCGCGTGCCGAAATAAAAACGAGCAGGGTGGCTGTTTCATCAGTGACCGACTGGATCACCAGGGAGGGCTGCCGCAGCGTGTCGGCAATCGCCTGTTCCAAGCCAACCATCTCCGGGTGCTCGCGAATGTGGGCCAGCCGCTCGGCCGTGAGGCGAACAGTCCGCCCCTGGTAGTCATGCAATAATTTCATGGCTTGGTGGCAGTGAACTGCTGGCAGGCCCTTGAAATGCCAAGCGGTGTAGCAGGAAAGTTCACCCCCTACTCCCCGAATGGCGGCAAACCTATTTCTGAGGACCCAGCTGCAGCAGCTCGTTGGTCTTGCGGCGGACTTGCTCGAAGCGAGCGGCGTTGGTCGGGAGCTTGGTGTCCTCGTCCCAGGTCGGGATCATCGCCTTCATCCGCGGCAGGGGCGCATGCCGGGGCGTATGTCCCGAGAACTCCGCGCTCCGCCGGGATTTGCGGGCAAATCAGTCGTCGCGGCGCCCGCCGCCCAGGATGAGCAGCAGGTAAAGCAGATTGCCCATCGTGGACACGAAGGCGGCCACATAGGTCAGCGCGGCGGCATCGAGGGTTTCGTTGACCCCCACCATCTCGTCGCGCCCGAGGATGCCGAGGTTGACGAGCTGGACCTTGGCGCGGCGGCTGGCGTCAAACTCGACCGGCAGGGTCACCAACTGGAACAGGGCGATGACCGTCAGCGCCACCACGCCCAGCTGCAGGACAATGATGCCGAGCGCCTTGGCGCCGAGAAGCGAGGCGAGCAGGATGCCGAAGCTCAGGACGAACCACGCGATCGGGGAGGCGATTTGCATGGCGGGGACGAGCACCTGGCGGAAACTCATCAGGGAGTAACCCACCTTCTGCTGGATGGCATGGCCGGCCTCGTGGGCGGAGACGCCCAGCGCCGCAAGGCTGGAGCCGCGGTAGTTGGCCGAGGAAAGGGCGAGCCGCTTGTGCACGGGGTCGAAGTGGTCCGACAGCTGCCCCTCGACCTCGACGATCTCAACGTCGTGGATGCCGGCGCTTTCCATGACCGCCGCGGCGGCCTCGCGGCCGGTGATATGGCCGCGCGAGGGAATCTGGATGTTTTTGTTGTAGGCGCTGGAGACGCGCATCTGCGCGTAGAGGCCGAACAGGAAGGGAACGATCAGGAGGGCGAGGTAGATGAGCATGGCGGAAATGGGTTGATTGTTATGTGCAGCACAGATTGCCACCCGGCGGCGATTTGCCAGTGAAAAATGCCGGGCTGGAAACGCGCCAAGCCGTTGTAAGGCGGCCGGGGGGCGGATCAGGCCAGCCCGGCCCGGATCAGCAGCGCCGACAGGTCGGGCGGGCGGCCCATGAAATCGGTGAAAAGCTGCATCGGGTCGGCCGCGTTGCCCCGGCTGAGGATTTTGGCCACGAACTCGGCGCCGGTGGCCGGGTTGAAAAGCCCCTCGCGCTTGAACCGGGTGAACGCATCCGCATCGAGCACCTCCGCCCATTTGTAGGAATAGTAACCGGCGGCATAGCCCGTGGGATCGGCGAAGATGTGGGTGAAACGATTCTCGACCGTGGGCGAACGCGGCTCGGTCGGCACCAGGTAGTCGCGCAGCAGTTCCGACAACCGCGTGGACAAATCACCCGCCAGATACGCCGCGGGGTCGAGATGCAGGGCCAGATCCATCCGGGCAAAGGCCAGCTGGCGCATGGTGGCCGCGGCGCTGCGGAAGTTTTTGGCGGCAACCATCCGCTGAAACAGAGCGTCGGGGATGCGCTCGCCGGTTTCGTGATGCCGGGCGAACAGGTCGAGACTGGCGCGCTCCCAGCACCAGTTCTCCATGATCTGGGAGGGCAGCTCGACAAAGTCCCAGGCGACATTGGTGCCGTTGAGCGACTTGATGCCCACCTCGCCGAACAGGTGGTGCAGCAAATGACCGAACTCATGGAACACCGTCTCGACCTCGCGGTGCGTGAGCAGCGCGGGCTTGCCGTCCATGGCCGGCGTCATGTTGCCGCACATCAAGCCGAGATGCGGGGCGCGCACGCCGCCGGGCCGGGGTCCGCCGGTGATCAGGTAATTCATCCACGCTCCGCCGCGCTTGGACTCGCGCGGATGCCAGTCGACATAGAACGAACCGAGGTGGCGGCCGGCGCGGTCGTGCACCTCGTAGAATTTCACCTCGGGGTGCCAGGTTTCCACCTCGCCCGCCGGGCGCCCGGTGACGCGAATGCCGAAGACCCGACCG